>JALTNS010000238.1 GCA_027000565.1 Rhizobiaceae bacterium
GCAGCTGCCTTATCTAAGGTCCGTGACGATGAAGAAAATGAAATATAACAATCGCATACACTCGGACAGCAAAAAGCGCCGCTCCTTCGTCGCTTTGCTTTTTGCTGCCGGTGATGCAAAGCGTTATGCGTGAAAAGAAGTCATGAGCAACGGCCGGACACAAGAAGAGTTTGAGGCAGCCAAATAAGCTACAAGAACAAGAATGGGAAAAACGGAATGATCATAAGTCGAATAGTGAAGGATGCGTTATGACCTTTAGGGCTTTTAGGGGATCTGCCTTCAATCACAGTCACGAGAATAAGGCATTTAACGATCTTCATGACCTGCTGCAACAGCACTGGTCGGAGCTAGATGAACCTCTGTACTTGTTTGGCAATTTCTTTGTGGGGGGCAAGGATCTCGATGCACTTGTCATTAAACGAAATGCTATTATTGTCATCGACTTTAAAAATTACGGAGGCGAAGTTAAGTTCTCAGAGAACAACCGCTGGACCTGTGATGGGGTTCCCGTCAAAGGTGGTAACAGCATCAACCCCTATCAGCAACTACGAGCAAACAAGTTCGATTTGCTCGAATACATTAAAAGTGACCGCGTTTTACTGAGATCAGACCCTAATCTGGGGCATATCGCTGCACTCACACTTTTCCATCAACCTATCCAGTTCGATGAACTGCAGGTCCCCCCAAAGATTCGTGGCTGGTTCCATGTGGGAGATATGGCTCATGCTGTTCGCACCATCGACGGCATCGTAAGCGCCTCCATCGATCTCCCCAATGCTGATCTTGAAACGCTTATTAGCGCATTTGACGTACCTCCTTACTTTCCCGATGGCAGGCCGGAAACCCGTACCATCGCATCGGTCTCTGAATGTGGTTCGCCTTCACTTTGTTGGACAGAAGGCCAACAACAGGTGCTGGCAGAGACCACCAAGTGGCTGGAAGGCGATGCAACTGCGTTGGTAATTACCGGGATGGTGAATACGGGTAAGCGAACTGTACTGGCTGAGGTCATACAGCAAGTGGAACGGCATGGTCTGATGCCCGTTCTGTTGACGCCCAATGGTCGGATCGCGCAGCGCTATCAGATGCGGGGTTTTGAAGAGTGCCATTCCGTTTATACCTTTCTCTATAGTAGCCAACCAGACCGGATTGAGAAAAGCAGCTCCGGTGTTGGCGTGGGAGTGCATGAGGTAAAGCTCACCCCTCAGGATGCGGAGGGTAAGTGCCTGATATTTGTCGAGGCACATCTTCTGGGTAACAGCTTTTTCGCAACTGACACCACCCGTTTTGGAACGGGTCACCTGGTTAACGACCTGCTGGTGGCCTTAGGTGAGGCGCCGCCCAAGATGGTGCTGGTGGGTGACCCCTACCAGTTATCGCGAGGCGATCTCAAACTCAGCTTTATCCATAGTCAGGTTTTTGAGGAAAGAGAGCTCAAGGCAGTACGGGTGGTTGTTGATGAACAGCTGCGCCCAGACTCGGAACAGCAGGGCCTTCTCGATTTCCAGTTCGATTTAGCGGAGCACTTAAAACACAAACACTACAACCGCCTCCCGAAGCCAGACGGAGATCAAGTTTGTGAGGTGGATAAGGATCCTAACCTTCCAAATGAGCTATCTACCGGTTACTTCCATGCAGTCTATCTTTGCGCCCTGAACGAAGCGGCGCATCGCATCAATCTCGCAGTCAAAAAGGCACTGCGCCCACAGGGAGTTCACGACCTTGAAGTCGGCGATCGGGTCGATTTCCACAATCGCACACCGGTGGTAACCGATAACTACGATCCGTCTGAGATTAATGGGCAAGAATCATCAAACGTTAATGCAGGAGATATCGGTATCGTAGAGTGGGTTTCCGACCAAGAGGAGGTTCACTCCATTCTCTTGAAAGGAAGGGATAAACCGACCGATCTGCGCTTCAGGCTGATGCGCTGCAAAGTGCCTGGATTAGGGTCGGTGAATGTCCGTTACTTGCCAGACTATTTGATAGCCGAGAAACCGGAACTCTCTTCAGATCAGCTCATTGCCATGAACATCTTTGCCCGTCGGCAGGCGGAGAAAGGTCTGGGGGATCTGAAAGAAATACTTTCCCGACTAAAGGAGTCGGAAAACGAGGCGGATAAATCAAGATACAAGGCCGAGAAACAACGCTTTGACCTTTTAGTTAACCGTCACATGATGGGAAGCGGCTATTTTAATGCAGCGCGAATCCGTTTTGCTTACGCGATGACAGTTCACAGGGGGCAGGGGCGTGAATGGAGTCATGTCATCTTAAATGCTGAACGTAGCTCTGGAGGCGAGTCGCATCATAACGATGAGTACTTTCGTTACCTCTACACCGCTGCGACCAGTGCTTCAACAAGACTTTCGCTTCAGAAGTATCCCGACCTCAACCCTCTGTCGCAGTGTGTTTTCAAAGCGAACCCTCAGTGCAAGATTGGACCTTTCAATCTAACTAGGCCGCTGCATTACGACCGAGATCGAAAACCAACTGACAAAGAGGCGAGACTACCTCCACCCAGGGGACTAACCGATGCGAGGCCACAACTGATTGCACTGTTTCTGACGATTGTTGATCGCCTAGGATGTTCTGGTTGGAAAATAGAGTCTCTCTCACAGCATGCTTATCAGGAGCATTACACCTTGGTGAATGCTCAGGGCCAGAATGTGGTGGCGAGAATGTCTTATAAGGCTGATTTCACAGTATCGAACATCACCTGGGTTGCCGAAGGCGTTGATCAAGCTGAGCTTCGTAAGCTGCAAGATTGCATCTATGGCGGGGATAGCTTTGAAAGCTGGGAGGTAAAGGAAGCTGTCCAAGCCCTTGATGAACTTCTTCTGCCAGCGGGTTTCAAACGAATTGGTGTAAAAGAAAGCGCCTATCGAGCACAAGTGGGTTTTAGTCACAGCCAGGGCGCTATTGAATTGGAGGTCAATGTAGGTAAGACGGGATTGGCCAGTTCGGTAAGGCCCCTGCGAAGCAGTGATGAAAACCTCATTGCCGCTGTTCAGGAGCGTATCGACTTGGTGTAAGAGAAATGACCATATTTCAAACCATCAAGGAACTCAGGCGCAGTGGAAAACCGGTCGATGCATGGAATACCGGATATCCTGCACTGCAAAACGAACCAGACAACCTGTTTCTCAAGCGAAGTCTATTTTGGGCCTGTTACGACGGCATCAAAGCGATTCAAGAGCGCATCGCGCATAGGAACAATAAAGCGCCGAATCAACAGGAGCAACAGGATATTGCGAGCTGGATCTCTTGCATAGAAAAGCTTGATCTGCCACTTCCCTGTGAAGAACTCAATTTTCGGTTCTTCAATCTGTTCAGGGAAAACGGTGAGCACTATGAGGCCTTTATTAGATTTATGCTCAACCACTGCCAGAACCTATTCGTTTGGCCTGACGATTTCACACCTTATCAGGGTGAGAAACACGAAAGTCCAAGCCAAGTAGTCAAGCAGGCGCGAGTGGCTGCAAAGGGATGGCTGACCTACCGGAAAGAATGGAATATAGATCTTAAAGATCTGTTGTCGTTTCTGGATATGGCCGACAGCAACGCCAAGGACCAAGACAAAACTTGGCTTCACTATGATTATGCCAAGTGCTTGATTGTCTCTAGGAACTACGAGGCCGCTAGAAATCTCGTGCTACCTATCGTGCGAACTAAAGTATCGGAGTTTTGGGCTTGGGGTGCACTGGCCACCACATATAGGGACACTGACCCGACCAAAGCGGTTGCTTGCTTCGCAAAAGGGTTGGCTGAATGCCGAGAGGCCAAGTTTTCCGTCAGGATGCGTGGTGCCTTGGCTTCTTTGCTTGCGAGTCAGGGTGAGACTGAAAAAGCCTCTGCACTTCTGTGCTCTATTGCCGACATCTATTCTAGCGAAGGTTGGACACTGAAGTCTGAGTATGAGGATTTGATGGCACAACCATGGTTTGATGCCTCGGCCGCTGGGACTGTTAATCTCGATCAATTCTTCAGCAGCGCAGGCGGACAAGCAAATAATCTTTTGTATGACAAAACAACGACGCAAACGGGGGTTGTTGCATCAATACACAAGTCTGGAAAGGGTTTTAATGTATATCTCTCTGAAGACCTAAAGCTCCCTGTTCGGAAAGGTATCTATGCCACCAAATCCCTGCCTTCAATTGGTGACTGGGTATCAGTCACGTATGCCGATACTACTGATAGGACGGAAGTTCTGGAGGCGGCTCCTGCTGACCCAATAACCCTATCCGGTGTTGAATCAGAAATCGGAGAACTCCGAGTTAACCCAAAAGGTTTTGCCTTTGTCGGTAACACCTTTGTAGCCCCGGATTTGGTTGAGCAGGAACTGCACGGCACCGATGTTGAGGTGCTGAAGATATGGGACATGAATCCAAAGAAAAAAGAAATGGCCTGGAGGGCAATCAAAGTTACGAAATTAGCCATATAGAGACACCATTGCTGGAACAAGTATTTTGAACATCAGAGCATCGCCAGCGCCACCGCAATATGGCCACAAATTGTCACGGAGAATTAGATTGCAATAAAAATCGTCTAGAGATGATGGAGAATATTTGTGCGAATATGGAATATATTATTGAAGGAAAACGCATAACAAGGCGCTACACTCGGACATCCAAAAGCCGCGCCGCTCGTTCCTCGCTCTGCGTCTTTTGGCTGCCGGTGAGCTTGCTCGTTGTGCGTCGTTTGGTTCCGCGAAAAGGAGTGTGGGCGCGTGGCAGCGTATCGCGCGGAGCACTGGGAAACCACTTGGTGCCCTGTCAGATCGTGTCGGGGTAGCTCAAC
>JALTNS010000239.1:0-9590 GCA_027000565.1 Rhizobiaceae bacterium
GGGTTGCTTTGTTTAGTCGTTCGCTTGCGCATCGCTGCGCTCTACGTGCACTCACTTGATTGAGGGAAGGCATGCACCATCGTTCACTCGGGCTGTTCACCCAGTGGTATGAGTAAAATTATTCAAACTTGCGGGGCGTTCAGTTGAAAGCCTCTCAGATTTGATTGTGTGGCCTTCAAAGGAAAGCCCCGCGCCGGGATTTGGGGAAGGTGCACCAAAGCATGCAATGGCCACGCGACTTCAAGGATCTGGTTGCTTTACCGTAAAGCAGCAGAACCGCCCTGCTGTCACCGGTCAACGAATAGTCGGTCGCGATCCGCCGTTTGTACAAACCGGTGATGCAAACAAGTGTAAATCGGCTTTGGTCGGCGGGGATAAGTATTATTGCCAATCCAGATCAACAGCGCAGACGCTCTTGAATATTGATATCAGCGACCTTTGTTAAGCATGTTTCTGAACCACATCTTTACCAATAATCGTCAGACTGCCAACAAATACCCAGGTCTGTTGAGGCACATAATGAAATACCGGAAAATTGTTATCGGACTTATGCTGCTTATTCCAGGTGGTGCGGCCTATGGGCAGGAAAGTTCCATTCAGTATTTACCCGCGACCACATCCAAAATTCAGGTTATTGGCAATTATAAACCCTCGAAGCCTGTGCCCGTGGTTGTTATCGAGGGTAAAGAATCCAAATTCATGGCAGCCCAAAATGCCAAGACAATGAACCCCGTGGCGGTGGCAAAAACCAGGCCAATGGCACCCCCTGCACCACCAGAGGTAGAAAAAGATCGTGTTGAGCTACCGCCCATGGCGGTAAAACTGACAATGCCAAAACTGCGCACCGGAGAAGCAAGTCTGCCGGTTGTACAAATTAAAACCGGGAACATTCAGGAACGCTGAAACTCAGGTAACCATTGAGGTCTGGCGGAATCTTTCTTCGCGCCACAGGCCAGTCTCCAGAGTCTCTTTCAATTTCGTTGCCGCATCATAAACATTGCGGTAACTGAGATAGAGCGGCGCAAATCCGAAACGCATGATATTCGGTGTTCTGAAATCACCGACCACCCCCAGTTCAATCATCGCCTGAACGATCTCATATCCATCTTCATGGGTCAGCGACACCTGGCTGCCGCGCTCATTGGCATCAAGCGGACTGGCGATACCGACATTATGGGCTTCGCCAAATTCTGAAACCAGTTCAATAAACAGGCTGGTGAGAGCCATGCTTTTCTCACGGATATCATCGATTTCGACATTGCGGGTCAGTTCCATTCCGGCCTGCATTGCACGAAAGGACAGGATGGGCTGGGTGCCACAAAGAAATTTTTTGATGCCCGGATCGGCGCGATACCCCTGATCAAAGGCAAACGGCGCATTGTGCCCCCACCACCCGGAGAGCGGCTGTTTAACCGCCGCCAGATGCCGGTTGGCACAAAACAAAAAAGCCGGCGAACCCGGCCCGCCATTGAGATATTTATAGCTACAACCAACCGCCAGATCGATATTGTTCCGGTTAAGCTCCACCGGCATGATGCCCGCACTGTGGCAAAGATCGACTACAATGATCGCGCCCTTTTCATGGGCAAGCTCTGCCAGTGCGCCAATGTCACGAACTTTGCCGCTTCGATAGTCCACATGATTGACCAGCACCACAGCGGTATCTTCATCAATCAGTTCATCAATAGTATCACCGTCTCTTCCCTCCAGCCGGATTGTGGTGAGGGGATTGGTGCTGGCAACGCCTTCAAGCATATAAAGGTCGGTTGGAAAACTGCCGCCTTCCGAAACGATCACATGCCTGTTCGGGCGCAACGAAAGGGCTGCATGTATGGCCTTGTAAATATTGATCGAGGTTGTATCGCAGGCAACCACCTCAATTGGTCCGGCCCCGATAATTTCGCCAATAACTGCACCAACTTTAACCGGCAATTCAAACCACCCGGCCTTGTTCCAGCTGCCTATCAGATCAGTTGCCCATTCCTGATGTGTGACTTTTTCAATTTCAGAAAATACCGATATTGGTGCCGGGCCGAGCGAATTCCCGTCGAGATAAACCAGCCCTTCGGGAATGTGAAATTCTTCGCGCAGATGTTTCAGCGGATCGCTGGCATCACGACTGGCAATATTTTCAATCGAAATCCGGTTTTTGGTCAAGGAAAGTCACCCGCCTGTTTGCTGTTGCGTCTCCACAAAATGCATACACACGCAGGGCCGGTTTGAACAACTAAATATCAACTCAAACCAGTTTCAAGTCCGGATTTTTTGAAGGGTCCGGCCTGTTGAACAGTGCCCGTTGCTCGACATAGTGGGATCTGAAAAACGGATAGCGATTAAATATGTTCTCATCCGGGTTGTCCGTGTCGGTGCGCATTAACACCACCTCAAAATCCACATAAGGGAACTTTCGAAACTCCGACATCGGCTTGGATCGAAACACCCTTTTATAGAACCGCACATGCTCGGCGCGAACCGTAAATACCCCGTGGTCGGCCTTGAAATATTCTGCTGCCATGATCGGCAGTTTCATCATCACCAGGGGTAATTCGGGATAAAGAATCGAGCATTCAAGATCGGTGACAAACCGGCTTGGGTCAATCAGGATTTTACCCTGTTCAAGCCATGGCCCGACAAGTTCGGGAAACGCCAGCATTGTTGCGCATTGTGGTTGTTCTTTGGTTACAATGTGAATGCGCATTGCGCTCAACAACCGGCTTCCAAGATAGAATCCAAAATCGAAATGATTATCAGATTCGTCCAGTTCATCTATGCATTTTTTTTCGGGATTTGCCGGGATAAAATTCTCCCGCCGATAGGCGTCATAGCGCAGACGATAAATCGCCTCCAGGTCCTCGCTATCCAGCGCACGCCTGATTTCGACGCTATCAATGAAGTCATTCACCCGTTCTATATAGGACGGGTAAGCCTTTTGGCTTCGCTCATTCATACTAACCCCTATATGTCAGACTCCACCCGCCCGCATGCATAAGGATTAACAGTTTATTAACTATCAATGAAGTGACAATTCGTCTTAAAATTGAAATATTCCGTTTATGGTTAATATCCGGAAGAACACAAGGTTACCCGTAATACTTGCGCAATTTTTCTTCGTTTCGTTTGCCGTCAAGGTCAATAACCTTGCCACTGGTTGCCGAAAGCATGGTAGATATATTGGTGGCCGTATGGGGCGGACTGAACAAGAATCCCTGAATTTCGTCAACGTCCACTTCGCTGGTAATGGTGTCCAGCTGATCGTCTCTCTCAATACCTTCAACAACAATTGACAGGCCAAGCTGTTTACTCATTTGGACGATGTTTTTAAGTAATGTCAGGGACTTGGTATTGGTATTGATATCAATGACGAAGGAACGGTCAATCTTGACTTTATGAAGTGGCAAGCTGTGCAAATAGCTGAGGCTGGAATATCCGGTGCCAAAATCATCGAGTGAAATACGGATGCCAAGGTCGCATAATTTGTGCAGCACCTCGCGGGTTTTTTCCATATCCTGCAACATCACGGATTCAGTCACTTCCAGTTCCAACCGGCTGGCGGGCAAACCTGATGTCTTCAAAGCCTTCCTCACCGTTTCAACGATATCACCGCGTTTGAACTGGATTGCTGACAGGTTGACCGCAACCCGCACTGAACTTGGCCATGACATGCATTCCTTGCAGGCCTCATTCAATATCCATTCACCAATATCGACAATCAGGCCCATTTCTTCTGCAATCGGGATAAACGCTGAGGGCGGAACCACGCCAAGGCTCGGGTGCTGCCACCGCACAAGCGCTTCACAGGTGGTGATCTTCTTCGACGACACATTTACAAGCGGCTGGAAATAAGCCCGTAATTCATCATTTTTGAGTGCCTGTCTAAGATCGTTTTCAAGGCCCAGGCGCACTTCCATCTGAATGCCCATATCCGATTCGTAAAAGCGCCACATGCCTTTACCGTCATCCTTGGAGCAATAGAGCGCCAAATCCGCATTGCGCAACATCGTATCGGTGCTGGCCGGACTGTCGAGCGTGGTTGCAATGCCGATGCTCACTCCGACCATAATTTCATGGCCATTGGCAATAAAGGGTTCATTAAACTCCTCAATGATGATTCCGGCGAGGACTGAGGCCTCTTCCCTGCATCGAAGTTCCGGCAGCAGAACCACGAATTCATCGCCGCCAAACCGCGACAACTGATAATTTCCACCCGAGACATTATTAAGCCGCTCGGCTATACCGCGAAGCAATTCATCTCCCACTGGATGCCCAAGTGAGTCATTAACCTGCTTGAATTCATCAATATCCAGCACAAGCACGGCGCAATTTCGGTCTTTGCCACACTTTGTTAAAACCGCATTCATCTGTGCTCTGAAATAAGCCCGGTTCGGCAACCCGGTCAACGAATCATAACGGGCCATGTGCCTTATTTTTTTGTCGGTCTCGACCCGTTTTGAGATGTCCTCAAACACCACAACCATACCACCATCGTCAATATGCTGAAAACTGAAACGCAAGATGGAATCATTGGTCATCTTGATCTGAAGCGAAGGTATCGGGTTGGTGTTGCGGTGGTCGGTAACATGGCTTAGAAGTCTGCGGCTGTCCTTGGCCGACAAAGACTTGTTTTTCACACAAAATGCAAACAAATCTCCAAGGCTGGTGCCTGCCAGGTTCTTGGACGGGATTCCCAAAAGTTCGCTGGACTGTTCGTTGATAACCACAAGATTTGATTTTGTGTCAAACATACACAAGCCCTGCGGCATGTTGTTGAGCGCCGCATCAAGCTGGGCGGCAAGTTTAGTGACTTCATTGCGGCCGATAACCGCCGCCAGCAACGTGCTTCGAAGTCTGTCAGCAATGGATTTCGCACCGGCGATAAAAGGCAAGAGCATCAATGCCAGAATGGTCAGATAGAAATTTTGCTGAGAAAGAAGAGCAACCACCATCGGAAGGGCAAAGCAGACCAGTTGCACATTGACCAGTTTCTTGATGCCAAAATTTCGGCCGAATATGCCGATCATGTTCACCAGCGTTGCCGCAACACTGATTAACTGGGTCACGGAATCATCGAGATAAAAGAAGCTGTAAAAACACCAGAATCCCAAAATCGACGAGGAAACCGCAGCACCGGCAGTATACCGGTGTTCCCACAAAACAATATCTTTCCGCTCACTCAGCGCGGGCTGCGCCTGGTCGAATGCATTGGCATCGAGCCAGCGCAAGAACCCAACGATCACAAAAAACACCGCTGAGAGATACAACAACAGGGAATCAGTTTTCCAGGCGGTGGAAAATATGGCAATCGCCGTTCCCAGGGTGCCCATGAAAAGTGACAATTTTTCTGAATACAGCGACGCAACCAAAGACAGATAGATATCTGTTGGTACCCATTTTTCCTCTTTGGGATTGTAGAAATGGTTTTTAATCTTCACAGCGTCATCCCCAGTCGGCTAAGTTGGCACCATAACGACAAGGCGTAACCCAATTGTGAATGACCACACCAAACCGCAGGCATGATTAATCATCCGTAAATAGTCTCAGATCTGCATAGATTTTCCAGCGATTTCACAGAGTTACTTCTTTTGACAACCAACCGGCCGACCAATTGGGTGAACCAGAACACCGGAGCGGGATTTGACCAGATAAATCAGCAAATTTATTCGCCCTGCGCCTGATGTTTGATCCTCACCCGGTCCAGAATTTAACATTTGATGTCGCTGAAAATTTCGTTAGTGTTGCGAACACATTTGTTTTGAGTAATTTTGGAACCGATAAATGAAGCGGTTAGATAACGCACGTATCCTCATGTATTCCCATGATACGTTCGGGCTGGGCCATTTGCGGCGCTGCCGTGCCATCGCCCATGCGCTGGTCGAGCGCTTCAAGGGTGTTACCGTACTGATAATTTCCGGCTCGCAGATTGCCGGTGCATTCGATTTTCGTGCCCGCGTTGACTTTGTTAAAATTCCAAGTGTCATCAAGCTCTACAATGGCGATTACACGTCCATCGGCGATCATATTGATCTTGAAGATACTCTGGAAATGCGCCGCTCGGTGATCGAAAATACCGCCAAGGCTTTCGACCCGCATGTGTTTATCGTCGACAAGGAGCCGCTTGGCCTCAGGGGGGAAGTTGAATCCACCCTTAGAATGCTGAAAGAAAATGGCACCACACTGGTTTTGGGCCTTCGCGATGTGATGGATTCGCCCGAATTGCTTGAGCGTGAATGGACAAAAAGAAACGTGCTCGAAAGTATCGATGAGCTCTACGACCAGATCTGGGTTTACGGTCCAAAATCATTCTGGCAACCGCTGCAGGGCCTCAATCTGCCTGATGGTCTGGAAGAAAAAATTTCCTATACCGGTTTTTTAAGGCGCGATATTCCGGCAGACGAGCACCATTTTGCCCAAACTTTACCAGACGATTATATATTGATTACCGCCGGTGGCGGTGGTGACGGCGAAGATCTGATGAGCAAGGTGCTGGCGGCGCGCGAATTTGACCGCAAACTGACCTTTCCGCTGGTCATGGTGCTTGGTCCTTTTATGAAAAACGAAATACAGGAAGAAATTCACCTTCGAGCTGAGAAGCTTGAAAATATTATGGTAATCGACTTCGACAATGAACTGGAAACAATCGTAAACAAGGCCCGCGCCGTCATTGGCATGTGCGGCTACAACACATTTTGCGAGATAATTTCGTTCGACAAACCGGCGCTGTTCATGCCTCGCACCCACCCGCGCGAGGAGCAGTTGATTCGCGCCGAACGGGCCAGCGAACTGGGTTGGGTAACCAAACACAGCGCCGAGGAAACCCAAAACCCCGAACTGATGGCCCAGATATTGCACGAATTGCCTGACAAACCGGCGCCATCGAAATCACCGGTTCATATCGACCTTACCGGCCTGGAAACGGTCTGTGATCAGGTTGGAGCTGTGTTCGAGCAAGAGGAAGCGGCGGTATTGCCCTCGGTTGGTGAAAATCAGCAGGTGGCGGTGGTTCTGAAAGGTTATCCGCGTTTGTCAGAAACCTTTATCGCCCAGGAAATTCTGGCGCTTGAACGGGCTGGCATTGACCTTCAGATCATTTCACTGCGCCACCCGACAGATAGCAAACGCCATCCGGTGCACCATGAAATTTCAGCAGACGTTAATTACCTGCCGGAATATCTTTATCAGCAACCGGCCCGGGTGATCCGCGGGTGGTGGAAAGCCCGGCGCATGAGCGGTTATCGCAAGGCACGCAATATCTGGCTCAAGGATTTGATCCGCGATCCAACCCCCAACCGGGTTCGCCGCTGGGGGCAGGCAATGGTGCTGGCGGCTGAACTTGATGATAAGATCACCTGGCTTTACGGACATTTCATTCACACGCCCGGGTCAGTCACCCGTTACAGTGGCATGCTGCGTAAATTGCCCTGGTCCTATTCGGCCCACGCCAAGGACATCTGGACTTCACCCGACTGGGAACTTTCAGAAAAGCTTGATAGCGCCAGATGGACTGTCACCTGCACTGATGGCGGGGCGCAACATTTGAAAAAACTCGCCAGCGAGCCGCAAAAGGTCAAATTGCTTTATCACGGTCTTGATCTTCAGCGGTTTTCCCCTGGTGATCAAAAACCTTCCGGCCGCGATGGCAACAATGCCGACGATCCGGTGCGGTTTGTGACCGTCGGACGCAAAAATAAAAAAAAAGGGCTGGATAATCTGCTTGCAGCCTTTGCCCTATTGCCTGCCGATCTGGAATGGCGCTGGACCCATATTGGCGGCGGACCACTGCTCGACAAACTCAAACAGCAGGCCAACTCGCTTGGCTTGATGGAAAAGCTGGAATTTCTCGGCTCTCAGTCACAGCAAAAGGTGCTCGACACCTACCGCGCCAGTGACGTGTTTATTCTACCCTGCCGTATTGCCGCCGATGGCGACCGCGACGGATTGCCTAATGTTATCGTCGAGGCGCAAAGCCAGAAACTCGCCTGCATTTCAACGCCGATTTCCGGCATTCCCGAACTGATTGAAGACGGTGCAAACGGTTTGCTGGTTGAACCCGATCAACCGGAAACACTGGCCGCTGCGATAGAAAAACTGGCCCGCGACCCGATGCTTCGGGCCCGGTTTGGCAAGGAGGGCCGCAAGCGTGTGGAAGCTGGTTTTGATGCCAAAAACGAAATAACCGCGCTGGTGGAACTGCTTGGTGGAGCACCGCAAACTGCGATAAAACTAGCCGCAGAATGAGCAATTCTCAAAAGCCTGCAAAAAAAGTGCTGTTTTATGTGCAGCACCTGTTGGGCGTCGGCCATGTGTTTCGCGCCCGCAGGCTGTGCGAGGGATTTGCCGCAGCCGGTCTGGATATCGAAATCATCTTTGGCGGCGAACCCCTGCCGGACATGACATTTGCCGCCGATGCGGTTCACCTGTTACCGCCGATAAGGGCCGGGGCAATTGATTATTCTTTTAACGTCGATGTTGATGGCAATCGGCTGAGCCGGGAATATATGGCGCGCCGCCAGGAAAAACTGCTTGAAATATTTGCCGGTCTTTCGCCCGATTTGATCCTGTTTGAAGCATGGCCGTTTGGCCGCCGGGTCGTGCGTCACGAAATTCTTACAATGCTGAATGCTGCCCAATCCCGCACCAGACCGCCGCTGGTTTATTCATCGGTTCGCGATATTTTGCAGGAGAGCCGTAAACCCGGTCGCAGCGAAGAAGTTATCGGGGTCATCGACAAATATGTCGATGGGGTGCTGGTTCATTCCGACCCGAAAATTATCCGGCTTGATGAAACTTTTCCTCTGGCAAATAAAATCGCCGATAAACTGCATTACACCGGGTTCGTCCGTGCCGAACAAAAAACGGAGGCACATGCATCCGAAAAATTTGACGTTATTGTCACCATTGGCGGTGGCGCATTTGGCGAAGGGCTGATTAAAGCAGCCCTTGCAGCGCGGGCATTGTCTTCGATGAAATCGGCCCAATGGTGCCTTGCTACCGGCCCGAACCTGCCGGCAGATTCGGTGGCTTTTTTGCAAAATAATTGCCCGGACGGGGTAACCATCACACCGTTTCTACCCGATCTTGCCAGCCATCTTGTCCGCGCCGGTCTGTCAATCTCGCAGGTTGGCTACAACACCACCATGGATGTGTTATCTGCCGGTGAAAATGGTGGTTGCAAGGCACTGTTTGTGCCGTCAGACATTGCCGGGCAAACCGAGCAACTGCGCCGCGCCCAACTGTTGGAGGGCAAAGGGCTGGCAATTTGTCTGCCTGAATCCCGATTGACCGCCCAATCACTGGCCGATGCCATCGACCGCGCCATGGCGTTGCCATCAAGATCAGTCAATATTGATTTTTCCGGAGTTGAAACAAGCGCCGGGATTATTCGCAAGGTGTTGGATGAGCGAGGTGCGATCTGATGAAAATAGCATTCTATGCGCCGATCAAACCGCCTGATCACCCGATACCTTCCGGCGACCGGCTGATTGCCCGAAATCTGATCAGGGCGCTTGAACTGGCAGGATATGACGTTGCTCTGGCTTCGCGTTTTATCGCCTATTCAAAGCGAAGTGATGACGAGATATTGCGGGCGCGCAAGA
>JALTNS010000239.1:9600-14659 GCA_027000565.1 Rhizobiaceae bacterium
ATATAGCGCGATGCCGGCAGCCGAACGCCCGCAGATGTGGATTACCTATCACCCCTATTGCAAAGCCCCGGACTGGATCGGGCCAACACTCGCCGACGCACTTTCAATTCCCTATGTGACGATTGAGGCGTGCAAAACCGGACAGGGCGATCAATGGCTGCCATGGCGCGAGGAAGCGCAAGCCGGAATAAAACTGGCTGACCTGCACCTGTGGTTCAAACCAACCGACCGGGACTATCTGACCAGCCTGCTTGGTGATGACGCAAACCTTTGCAACATTCCGCCATTCATCGATATTGATGATATACCCAACGTCAATCCAGCTGACCTGCCACCATCATGGAACCCCGAGACACCGGTACTGATTACAGTCGGGATGATGCGCAAGGGTAAAAAGGACCGCAATTTTTATCTGATCGCCGATATCTTGCGCAAAATGCAGGACACGCCCTGGAACATGGTGATCATCGGCGGCGGACCGGAAGAAACAGCAATCAGGGAAGCATTTTCAGATATTGCCGAAGAACGGTTGCACTGGGGCGGGCAGGTTGCATCAAACGAGGTGCACCAATGGATGAAAGCCTCGGACATTTTCTTCTGGCCCGGCTGGAAAGAGCCAATCGGCATGGTCTATCTCGAAGCCGCATTCAACGGCCTGCCCATTGCTGCCTTCGACAATATGGGCGTGCCGCTGGTGGTCAAACAGGGCGAGACCGGGCTGCTGGCTGAGCTGGATAATCTGCCGGATTTTCGCAATAATCTCAAAACCCTGCTGAGCGATGCCGGTCTGCGCGCTGAAATGGGTAAAGAAGCGCAGGGTTTTGTCGCCAATGAACGAAGCACGGCTGCCGCCGTTCGCAAGCTCAGAAAATGCCTTCGACTATTCTCAAACGGATAGGGTATTGCTTCGGCGCACCACAATGGCTTTTGCCAGTACGCACATGATCTCGAACATCAGGGATACACCGAGCCAGCCGGTACCGGCGGATGGATCAAAGGGCGGCGAGACCTCGACCAGATCGGCACCGACAAGATTGACCCCCTCCATCAACCGCAAAACCTGCTGCGCCTGAAAACTGGTCGGCCCGCCGATTTCCGGCGTACCGGTGCCCGGTGCATAGGCGGGATCAACAAAATCAATATCGAAGCTGCAATAGGTTTCCCTATTGCCGACAATATCCCGCGCCTCGGCCATCACATCCTCGGGCCCACGGGCAAAAAATTCTTCAACCGGGATAATCCGCACCCCCTGCGCCCGGCCCCATTCAATATCCTCGCCATCATACATGGTGCCGCGAATGCCGATCTGAACCACCCGTTCAGGATCAAGCAAACCTTCTTCGATGGCCCGGCGAAACGGGGTGCCGTGGGTATATTTGTAACCACCAAAATAGCTTTCATAGAGATCGGTATGGGCATCAAAATGGATCATCCCGAGCGGGCGCTTTTTGGCCAGCGCCCGCAGTACCGGCAAGGATGTCAAATGATCACCACCCGCCGTCATCGGCGATATGCCGAGTGCGACGATTTTTTGATAAAAACCCTCAATCCGCTCCATTGAATCCATCAAGTCAGCAGGGTTGACATCCGCATCACCAAGATCGGCACAATTGACCAGCAAAAACGGGTCAATGTCACTGGCAGGATTAATCCGCCGGATCATGGTTGAACAATCGCGCAACTGCCGCGGGCCATGACGCGGACCGGGCCGGTTGGTGGTTCCCGCATCCCACGGAACCCCGATCAAACCCAGCTCTACCTCGTTGATGCGTGGATGATCAAACGCCAGGTTGGGCAACCGCATGAAGCTTGGCACCCCGGCAAATCGCGGCATTTCCATGCCCGATACGGGAAGAAAGAAATCGTCAGCGGATTTTGTCATGGTATTTATGCCTTTTCAAAGGTCGGATTTGGATCTCAATAATCAACCAGTTTTTTTGCCGGATCGTATTTGGCATTTCCCACATCCTTGGTGACCGCCTGCCCGCACACCGTTTTACCATCCGGCCCGGGTGCAAGCGAGGGCGAGCCATAAAGCACCCAGCCTTCGGAAAGCGCCCTGGTGACCTTGTGGCAAAAAGCAGATTCATCCGGCCCGGTTAAAAATCGATATATGTGCATCTCAATCTCCCTGATATTTATATCCAGCCAATCAAAGCAGACTTGTGCGCTGACTTGCAATCATGTTTTGTGATGTCATGAACAATGACCGCCATTTTGATGTCGTAATTGTCGGCGGCGCTATCATCGGTGCCTGCACCGCATGGTTTTTGCGTGATGAAGGATATGCCGGTTCGATTGCGATAATCGACAGGGATCACAGTTTTGCCCATGCCTCCACCGCACTTTCGGCCGGTGGGATTCGCCAGCAATTTTCGGAAATTGAAAACATCCGGTTATCCCGATTTGGTCTGACGTTTTTACGCGAATTCGAGACGCGGTTCGGGGTTGATCCGGGCTTTCACGAAAACGGCTACTTGTTACTGGCAAGCCGGGCCGGACAATCGACGCTGGTTGATAACCACAAGGTGCAGATTGGTGCCGGTGCCCGTTCACGATTGCTTGCAGCGGGCGACCTTGCCCAAACATTTCCGTTTATTCATGCGGACGATATCGCGCTTGCAAGTTTTGGTGTAAAAAACGAGGGCTGGTTTGATCCGCACACGGTGCTGATGGCCATCCGCAAGGCATTGCGCGGTCGCGATGTTACCTTCATCGAGGACGAGGTGGTGGCGATCTCACGTCAGGACAGTCAAATTTCAGCCGTCTCGCTGGCAGGTGGCACAAGAATAAATTGCTCAGGTTTGGTCAATGCGGCGGGACCGGGGGCAGGTGCCGTTGCCAAACTGGCCGGAATAGATCTGCCGGTTGAGCCGCGCAAACGCACGGTATTTTCGTTTTCCTGCCGCACCAAATTCGAGCCGATGCCGTTGATCGTTGATCCCACCGGTGTGTGGGTACGCCCGGAGGGCAGCGGATTTATCACCGGGGTTTCACCACCCGCCGATAAGGACGGCCCCGCCGCAGAAGATGATTTTGAACCGGACTATCATTTGTTCGAAGAAGTAATCTGGCCGATTTTGGCCGCGCGCATTCCGGCTTTTGAGGCGATCAAGCCAACCGGCCAATGGGCTGGCCACTATGACTATAATACATTCGACCAAAATGCGATTATCGGCCCGCATCCAACGTTAAAAAATTTCTATTTTGCCAACGGGTTTTCCGGTCACGGACTGCAGCAGGCTCCGGCTGCCGGGCGGGCGCTGGCCGAATATATTATGACCGGTCGCTACAAATCTATAGATTGCTCTAGATTCAGCTATTCAAGAATTTCAAGCAGCGAACCATTTCTCGAACAAAACGTTATTTGAAGCCATAGGCAATCGTCAGCGCCAGTCCCTGCCAGAACCACAAAAGCACCGCCGTCGAAAGCATCATCAGCGCAAACGGCCAGGCACCGCGCACCACCTCTTCAAGCCGCGCCTTGCCAACCGCCTGAATGATAAACAGATTCAGCCCGACCGGCGGGGTGATTAGCGCAGTTTCAATCAGTACGACAAAGAATATGCCAAACCAGATCGGGTCAATGCCGACCGAATCCAGCGCGTGAAACAAAACAGGCACCATGATCAGCAGCATGGAAAGCGATTCAAGGAAAAATCCGACAACCAGCAAAACCCCGCCAACCGCCAGCATGAACAGGGTCGGATCGCTGATATTGGTGGTCAGCAATTCGGATATATCCTGCGGAATGCGGTAAAGGGTGATGGCATAGGAAAACACCTTGGCACCGGCGATGATCAAAAAAATCATCGTTGTGGTTTTCATTGAGTCGTAAGTGGCTTCTTTCAGCTTCTGCCAGTCCATCCTGCCCATGGCGAAAGTAATGATGATCGCCAGAATGAAACCGACACCGGCGCTTTCTGACGGGGTGGCAATGCCCAGATAGATCGAACCAATGATCGCCACCGCCAACCCGACCGTTGGCAAAGCCAAAAGCGATGCACTGCGCCGGGTCTGCCAACTGGCTTTTTCAAGCTGCTGCTGCTTGCCTTTTACCCGCGCATAAATGATCGAATAGATGATAAATATTGACGCCAGGAACAGCCCCGGACCAATGCCGGCCAAAAAAAGCGTCGGGATCGAGGTCTCGGTAATAATGCCGTAAATGATCAGCGGAATGGAGGGCGGAATAAGTATGCCCAGTGTACCGCCAGCGGCCAGCAGACCGAGCACAAACGGACGGTCATAACCGCGTTTGGTCATTTCCGGAATGGCCACCGTGCCGATGGTCGCAGCCGTTGCCACCGACGAACCGGATACGGCTGAAAACATCCCGCAGGACAATATGGTCGCAATGCCCAACCCGCCCGGCCAATGGCCGACCCAGCTTTGCACCGCAGCAAAAAGATCCTTGCCGACCCGCCCCTTCAACAACACATTGGACATCAGCAGGAACATCGGCACAGCCAGCAGCTCAAACGAATCCATGGTGCCGTAAAGCCGTTGCGGCACCGCATTCAGCGGCAATGGAAAATACCACAGAAGAAAGACCCCGAGTCCGCCCATGGCAAAGGCCACCGGCACCCGCAAGATCAGCAGCGCAATCAGCCCGGTAATAATCGCAAATGCCGACATCAGTGTGACCCGTCCATGATGTCTTTTTGTGGAATACCAATAGTCCAGACCTTGACGATCTCGGCAATCGCCTGCACCAGCAAAAGCCCGAAACCGATCCAGATTGAAGCATGGGTGAGCCATTTTGGCGTGCCAAGATAGCTATCCGTGGTATGGCCTTTCAGCGTTGCCTTAAGCCAGAGGTCGAACCCGTATTTCGCTGCCACCAAGCAAAATACAACGATAACCAGCAGGGCAAATGTCTCGACAAACTTGCGCAAAACCGTATCCGGATTGCGAAAAGCCACATCGATAACAATCATCTCACGGTGTTTGAGTGCAAATCCACCGGCCAGATAAGCGGCCCAGATTTGCATGATCCGCGCGGTCTCGTCGACCCAGATAGTCGGCGCCGTAAACACATACCGCATGAAGACTTCAT
>JALTNS010000239.1:14669-16916 GCA_027000565.1 Rhizobiaceae bacterium
TCGTAGGTAATGAAAATCCCGACAGCAAAGAACATCCAGGCGGCAATACGCCCGGCAATCTCTGATATCTGGTCGATGCGTTTGATCATGGTTGCCCGGGTATATTATTCAAATCGGAATTTGCCTCATCCTGTGAGACAAGGTTTGTGTATTTTAAGTTTTCCCCTGTTCCAACCGCCCCTTGTGGGGAGGTCGAAGGCGATGCAATCGGCTTCGGGTGTGGGTAAAACGCGACTATCTTGCTCAAAATCAGTTCTGTAGAATTAAGCCATAGTACACCAACGCACATCCAAATCTGACCAGACCCCCAACCCTCAATCCCTCCCCTCAAGGGGGAGGGAGGCTGTTTCACATCAGATCTGTCATATGCAGTTCGTCAGCTTGAACCTACATACCGCGCGCAGCAGCAATGGCCTGCACCGCAACATCGCCGCGCTCGGCCGCAAATTTGTCGATCACAGATTTTGTTGCTTCAACCCACTGGGCCCGCTCGTCATCGGTGAGGCGAACGACGTTGATCTTGTCGGCAACCTCTTTAACCACTGCAGCTTCACCGCCATAGACCTCGTCGCGCAGCTGCTTTTCAACAATTGCTGCAGCCTTGGTGATGATGTCCTGATTTTTCTTCGACAGTGAATTGAAGAAATCATTGTTCATTACCGCAACAAATTCAATGGCGCTGTCATAGGAAAGGGTCATGTTGTCCATGACCTCATAGAGCTTGCGGCTTTTAACAGCCGAAGCACCGGTCATGCCGACATCAACTGCACCCTGCTGATAGGCAAGAAACTGTTTGGAACCGGACATCAGTGTTGGCGCGCCGCCAAGGGCTTCAACCGTCCAGCCAAGCACCTTGCCATAGGTGCGCACTTTTTTGCCTTTCAGGTCAGCTGGCACGCGAATAGGCTTGCCCTTGTTGAGGTAAACATTGCGGCCAAATGCCTGCCACCACAAAACCTTGGCGCCGGTTTCCTTGACCACCGCCGCATCCAGAATGTTGCGCATCGCCGAACCGTTGGCAGCAGCCGCTCTCAGTTGTGCCTCATCGCGAAAGAAAAACGGCAGATTGACAATTTCAACCGCCGGCACGGAACCGGCAAAACGGCCAAGAAATGCCGAACCGGCTTCAACCGCTCCGGAGCCGACAGCTTCCGGCACCTGTTTGTCCTTATAAAGTTGCGCCGAAGGGAACAGTTGCAGCTGCAGATCACCACCGGATTCTTTTTCGATAATCTTTTTGAACGCCAGCCAGTTTTGGCCAAGCGAGTGGCTTTCAGGCAGTTGCAAAGTCACTTTGATGACAGTTTGCGCCTGGGCTGCCACTGCGGTACCGAGCATCACTGCACCGGCAATTGCGTATTTCATAAAAGTTTTCATTCATTCCTCCCGATATAATTCTTGTGAACAGATTTTTCTGTTTCGAAGCGAACGTACCACAAGTTTCATTCCGTTCAACAGGCAATATGGCGCATTGTCGACAAATGCCAGTCTGGCCCGACTAAAGTGAAAACGACCGGGTTCTCAATTATCCGTATGGTTGGCGCCCATGACGCGCTATTTTGCCAATATTGCATCTCGACGTCGTCGCGGCCTTGGTGTACATCGCTGTGGAATTCACGAAAGGGATTGAATATGGATAAATTCGACAAGCTGACAGGTGTGGCCGCACCTTTGCCAATCATCAATGTTGATACCGACATGATCATTCCCAAGGACTATCTGAAAACCATCAAGCGCACCGGGCTGGGCAGCGGCCTGTTTGCCGAAATGCGCTTCAATGAGGACGGTTCGGAAAACCCTGATTTTGTGCTTAACAAACAGGGCTGGCGCAATGCTGAAATTCTGGTTGCGGGTGACAATTTTGGCTGCGGTTCAAGCCGCGAGCATGCGCCCTGGGCACTGGTGGATTTTGGCATCCGCTGCGTAATTTCGACCAGCTTTGCCGACATCTTTTACAACAACTGTTTCAAGAATGGCATTTTGCCGATTACAGTTTCCGAAGACGAACTTGAAAAACTGCTTGATGATGCATCGCGCGGCGCCAATGCAACACTTTCAATTGACCTTGAGGCGCAGGAAATCAAGGGGCCGGATGGTGGTACAATTTCCTTCGAGATTGATGAGTTTAAGAAGCACTGCCTGCTCAACGGGCTGGATGATATCGGCCTGACGCTGGAAAAGGCAGCAAGTATCGACAGCTATGAGGCGGAACTGAGTGAGCGGCGGCCATGGGTGTAAGCACCCCCA
>JALTNS010000240.1 GCA_027000565.1 Rhizobiaceae bacterium
GAGTTTTAATTACCGGTTTTTCGGCCTTGTCAGGGAAGTCGCTGATGGCCTCGACTTCTGATTTGACGTCGCTTAAAAACTCGTCGATCTTCTCGCCTTCATTCATGCGAACGACCGCACGACCAAGTCCTTCGCGGGCCTCGCAGCTCATTTCACGCACATTGCTGACGGCATCCATGGCGCTTTCCAGCCGTTCACAAATGGCCGATTCCACATCTTCAGCCCGCGCGCCGGGATAGGGCACGCTCACTTCAATACGGCTTGGCTCGATGCGCGGAAAAGTTTCGCGCTGCAAACTGCCAACCGTAAACGCACCAATGGCAAGAAAACCGATCATCAGCAGATTGGCTATTGTTGGGTGGTCGACAAAAAAACGGATCACTTCGAAACCTCCCCGGTGGCGGTCTCGTCATCGTTGTTGACCGCTGCCGGCTGGTACAAGCGCTTTGCCAGCTCCTCGTCGTAGGTTACGCGCAACAACATTTGCGGAATAGCCGGGTTCAGCGTGCTGACGACAATCTTTTCTCCGCCTTCAAGACCCGCGCTGATTACCGCAATATCGCCTTGGCGATAGGATACTTTAACGGGCCTTATTTCAAGGCGACCGTCTTTACCGACCAGATACACATTGTCAGCCTGCAAGGCTGAACGAGGGATAATAATTGCATCGCGCGCCACCTTGTTGCTGACAAATACTTCAACAAACATGCCTTTGGCCAAAGGCGGACGAATTCCTGGCACCGCGCTGGCATAGGCATTTGGCACAGTGACGATGACCCCAACGGTTCTTGTTTTGGGATCAATTGTATCGCTTATGCGCGAAACCCGGGCTTTCCAGATCACCGGCACATCGCCAAGATTAAGCTGGACTTTTGCGCTTAACCCCATGGATTCCAATCGTTTTGAAAGTGCTGTTGCCGGAATATTTTCAGCAGGACGGTTATCACTGGTTGCGTTGAGCATGGCGCCGAATTGCTCAATTGGAATTTGCGCTTCAATCTCGGCACTCTCAATTCCGTCAAACGAACCGATGCTTTGACCGGCAACCAGATATTGATCAATCTCGGTTTTGGTTTCGACCACCCGGGCATTAAACGGCAGTTTTATGTTTGTCCGCAGAAGATTGAGTCTGGCCGTTTCAAGACTGGATTGATAGACCGCGATTTGCTCTTGCAGCACCGCGCGCTGGGTTGGCATCAGGGCGAGAGTGTTCTTCATGCCCTGCACCTTCTGACGTTGGGCAAGATCGCTCGACAGCGCCGCATCAACGGTATTTTGCGCAACACTGCCGCGTTTGAGCAATTGCTGTTTTCTTTCCAGGTCCTTTTGTTTCAGCGTCAGTGCCTCTTCCTCAATTTGAAGTGACTGGCGGGTGTTTTCCTCGGTAATGGCTATTTCTTTAATGCGTGCTTTGGTTGCGCGAATATTGGCTTCGGCCTGCGCAATTGCCAGATTGTAATCGGCTGGCGAAAGGCGAATGACCACGGTTCCGGCAGTCAGACTTGCGCCTTTTTTGAAATCGGGGTGAACGTAAACCACTTTACCGCCAACCTGCGAAATGCCGTTCCATGTTTTGACCGGCCGCACCACGCCATATCCCACCACCGTTGGCGTTATGTCTGTTGGGACGACCTCAACAATTCGCACATGAACACTTTGTTCTTCGACAGGTTTTTGAGCCGGGGCCTGTTTGTTAATGGCAAAATAGACAATGACTGCAACGCCGGCGAGAATTGGCGGCATCATTAAAAATACAATTCGCAAAATATTCTTCATTTGTTGTTCTCCCGCTGCAGGGATGAAAAGCACATCAATTGCAAATCAAGTAGTCTCTCCCCTTCCCTGACCAGATCAAAATTGCACGAATTGAGTGACCACCTAAGGGCAAGCCCCTGAATTAATGACAAAACCAGCCAGGCAGCATCTTCGGCAGATATTTGTGAGCCCGTATCATCTGCAGGCATCTGCTCTTTAATCAGGGTTGCTATCAGAGCGTGAAATTTCTCAACCATATTGACAAAAAATCCGCGCAGCTTGTCGTTTTCCGCATGCAGTTCGCGTGAGAACAATATTGCCGGTAGTGCCGGTGTTTGCTGAATTGTATCAAGGTGGTTGAGGATCAACATTTTCAACGGGTTGGCTTGCCGATTTTTCTCAATGCCACCGGATTTCCAGTTTTCCCTTACCTTTTCTGACAACCGCCGCGCCACCGCTTCCCAAATCGCACCCTTATTGGCAAAATGACGAAAAATTGCCGCCTGTGAAATACCAACTTCGCGGGCGAGAACTTCTGTTGTCAACCGGTCCGGGCCGACTTTGGCTGCAAGTTCAATCGCCTTGTTGACAATTTCTGCCTTGCGCTCGGCTGCGGGCATTCGGGTGCGAACCGGTTTTTTCAATGGCGCGCCGTCCACATCGAGAAATTCAGCCATAGGTATATAGTGAACCTTGCTTGTTTGTTTACCTGAAAGCGTCGGTGTAATCACACCAACACAAGTGAGTAATCACTAACTAGCGCGATTGGATAAATTGTCAATTGCAGAATTGCCACTACTTCCGGATTTCGCCTTCAAGATTTATACCAACGGTGGCAGTTTTGACCCAACTGGTCCGTGCAACAGACTAAAATACTATTTCTGTAACTTGAATTTTGTTGAACTTGAACGGGTCTCCAGTTTTGGTTGATTTGCATTCAAGGGTTCAGATGGGAGTCTATTATCAAATTTAACTATGGGTTCTGGCGAAAGGATATTTGCAACCAGCAATTCGGCAATTTCACCAGACTTTATACCAGGCCGTTGCTGGATCAGCCTTAAGGCAAAATCTTGAAAGCCCTCAATATTCTTCATGGAGGAATTGGTGTTGTGCGGCTTCAAGTTACCCGGCTGGTCTCGGTGAAACCTGAGCCACTTAGCAGCCATCGACTTATCTATACCCAGTTTTTTTGCAACGATTCGAGTAGCCAAAGCCTCAGATACAGCCAGTGCAACACGGTGTTCCAAATTGCCCTTCGGTTCATCAGTCATCCTGACCCCTTCCAAGGCAATACCCAGAACAGGTAAGTTTTAAGTGGCTCGGAGTATTCCTCATCAATCAGTCCTGATCCCACGCAATTGAATTTCGATAAATCTTTATTGAGCAAACCGCCAACACGACAACTGATGCGGTAATCAACAAAACAACCGAACTTGAAAACGCGAGTCCTGCTCCAATTGCACTGCTGATAAACGCGCCTGGAATAATTCCGGCACTTGTGGCCAGAATATAGTTTCTAAAAGGCATGCCGGACATTCCGGACCCTATGTTGACGATAAAAAATGGGAAAAAAGGAATTAACCGGACCAGGAACAAAGCCATAATTCCAGAATTTTGGTTAGCATGCTTTCTAATTGACGCAAAAATGCTCTCTCCCATAATTCGCCTGAGTATAGTTGGCTCAAAATGCCTCCCGACGGAAAATGCAACACTGGAACCAATTATTGCGGTTAGCCACGCAACAAAAAATCCTGGCAACAGACCATACATTGCTCCGCAGGCAATCGCTGGAAGCTCTGCAGGAAAAGCCGTAAGTGCCGCAATTGTCATTATTAACAATGACCCTATCAGTCCAAGGCCGTGTACAAGTGCTATCGATTGTTTAAAGATCTCGTCCAAGAATTCCGGGGCAATCAACATCATCAGACCAACAGCAACAAATGAAAGAGTCGACACCAAAATCAGGGCCGTTGACAGTGTGTTCAAATAATCTGCATGTCGCACCACAAACCCTCCTTTTGTCCACTGGTGTCAAAATTTACCAAGACGGCTGCGCACTACGCGTGCCCATTGCCAAACCCATTCACCATTTCTGTATTCAGTCCAAATAATTCTGTATCATGCAGGGAAAATTTCCGAACATTGCATCAGATTTCAATAATAACATCTGTAGTAACTACAGAAGCAAGTTTATTTTCTGGTAATATTTGGTGGGAGAATCAGGGCTTAAATTCTGATTTTCAAACCACAGCAACAATCAAAATCAGCGCCCATAGCAGGAAACAGGAATCCCTGAAAATCGCCAAGGCGCGATCAATATCCCGAACACTAACCTCTGTCCTGCCCGCAGAATTCAGCAACGGCGCACGAATTTCCGTATTTCCATACTTGCGCGGCCCACCGAGCGAAATGCCGAGACTTGCAGCCATCGCCGTTTCCGGCCAGCCGGCATTGGGAGAACGATGGGTTGTCGCATCCTGCAAGGTTTGACTGATCGTCTGTCGGGCATGTTTTATCCCCCCTGCGACCATACTTGCACCGGCAATCAATCCTGCAGATATTCTTGCAGCCGGCCAGTTCACCATGTCGTCGAATAAAGCTGTTGCGCGGCCAAAATGCTGATAACGCTCCGAATTATGACCAATCATTGAATCCGCTGTATTTATGGCTTTATAGGCAATCAGTCCCGGTAGTCCCAGCATCAGATACCATAACGCCGGTGCCACCACTCCATCAGAAAAATTTTCTGCAAGGCTTTCAATCGCCGCGCGGCAAATGCCGGACACACCCAAACCACCGGTATCGCGACCAACGATTTTCGATACGGCCTGTCGACCGCACTCCACTCCACATTTGCGAAGCGCAGTAGCCACCTCGACCACGTGGTCCTTCAAGCTTTTTTGTGCCAGAAACACCGAAACCATGATTATTTCCGCCACCCAACCCAAGGATCCCAGAAGTTCAAACACACTGGAAAAAACCAAACCTGTGACAAGTGATGCCGCGATCAGCACCACCAGCAAAATCGTCCCACGTCCG
>JALTNS010000241.1 GCA_027000565.1 Rhizobiaceae bacterium
AACTTGCCCTGTCATGGGGTGGTGAAATTCCCCGCGGCTGATAGACGTGGCGGGTCAAAAAGTGACCGGCCAGCGCAAATCCCGCATCAAGATCGGCCCAGACCGGGTGCTCACGAACATCTCCCCGCTGTAGAAATGCCGGGAGCGGCAGCAGTTTATCGAGCCAGGGAGTTGCCGCCTCCTGGCAGACTGCGCGACCTGTTTTTGGTGATACATGGCTGAGCGCACCGGTTGCTCCGGTGACCGCGCATTTGGATAAATCGAGACCAAATCCAAGGTCGTCAAGAATCGCCAGCTCAAACCGAACAAGCAATGCAGCGGCAATCGATGCATCCTGCAAATGAGTTAAAATTATCTCCAGCGCTTCGTGCAAATGTTCATGCTGGTCGCGTTCAGGCAGTAACCGCAGATGAGCAGCAAGGGTCTGAATACCGAATATCCCAATCGGCGATTGCATCAGCTGTGCCGTTCGTAATTCTGTCGCCTCAAGGGTCCAGGTGCCGAGATGCTCGTCGAGCCTCGCCCGCCAGGTCACCTCAACCGAGTTGCCCGGCTGTAGAAACGGTTGTTGTTTGCGGGAACGTCCACCGCGTACCAGCCCCAGATGGCGGCCGTGGCGACGGGTCATCAATTCGACGATCAGGCTGGTTTCCCCGTGTTTGCGGGTACCAATGATTATTCCGTCGTCTTGCCATTCCATGGTAATTTTCCGGTGTTATTTCGGAAACTCCAGCCCCATTTCGCGATAGCGCTCGGGGTCTTCTATCCAGTTTTCGCGTACCTTTACAAACAGAAACAGGTGAACCTTCTGGTCAAGGATTTCGCCGATTTCTTTTCGGGCACCGGTAGAAATTGCCTTGATAGTCTGACCATTTTTACCAATGACGATTTTTTTGTGAGTAGCCCGCTGGACGTAGATCGTCTGTTCTATCTTGACACTGCCGTCTTTTTTTTCTGTCCAGTTTTCAGTTTCCACATGGGATGCATAGGGCAATTCCTGATGCAAACGGAGATAAAGTTTTTCGCGGGTAATTTCTGCCGCCAGCTGGCGCATTGGCAAATCTGAAATCTGATCTTCGGGATATAACCACGGGCCATCGGGCAACTGGTCCGCCAGATAGCCCATGAAATCATCACAGCCATCGCCCCTGAGTGCGGAAACCATAAAAGTTTGCTCAAATTCCACATTCTCGTTGGCCTTTGCCGCCAACAACAGCAAGGTATCGCGGGCAACCGCATCAATCTTGTTCAAAAGCAAAATCTTGCGCTGTTTTTCACCTTCCAGCGAACGCAATATTTCTTCCGCATCGCCGCGAATACCACGTTCTGCATCAATCAGCAGAACAATCAAATCGGCATCATGGACACCGCCCCAGGCGGCATTGATCATCGCCTGATCCAGTTTGCGGCGGGGCCTGAATATTCCCGGTGTGTCGATAAAAACAATCTGGGTCTGGTCTTTTATGGCAATGCCACGCACAATCGATCGGGTGGTTTGAACCTTGTGGCTGACAATTGAAACCTTGTTGCCGACCAGATGATTGACCAGTGTCGATTTGCCGGCATTGGGTGCGCCGATCAATGCCACGAACCCGGCTTTTGTTGCACCGGATCCGCCCACACGGTCAGTTGAAATTCCATCGTTTTGTGAAATGCTCAATTTTGTTCTTTCTCGTTTGGCCAAACGCCTTCGCGCTCCAGCACGAAACGGGCAGCATTTTGCTCAGCTGCACGCTTTGAACGGCCCTTGCCCTCGGCACCGTCCACGCTTGCCAGATTCACTTTCACAGTAAATACCGGATCATGGTCAGGGCCCTGCTGGTCGATCAATTCATACTCCGGCGTGCCCTGCTTGCGGGAATGCGCCCATTCCTGCAACGCTGTTTTGGAATCCCGTCGCGCCGCATCAGCCAGATGCAGCCGGTCTTCCCACAGTTTTCGAACCACTTTCGCTGCCGCATCGATACCGCCATCGAGGTAAATTGCCGCAATTACAGCTTCCACCACATCGGCACGAACACCCTGCATGCGTTTGCTGGTCAGATGTTTCAGATCAGTCCCGGTGCGAATGAACTCATGCAAGCGGATTTCATCGGCTATGATTGCGCAGGTTTTGCCATTCACCAGCGCGTTTAATCGCAAGGATAATTCACCTTCCGCAGCATCCGGAAACGTTTCAAACAGCAATTCGGAAACAACCAGTCCCAACACCCGGTCGCCAAGGAACTCCAGCCGCTCATATTGATGACCATCTCTGGAATGTTTGGCCGCACTCGCATGGGTGAGCGCCCGGCTCAAATGTTGAGGAGAAGCAAAACTGTACCCGATGCGTTTTTCCAGCTCTTCCAGTTGCTCTTTTCCAATGACAGGCATCAAGATATTTACAATCCGGTAAACAAACGTCCGGCGCGCAATGTATCAGGCCAACGCCAAAACTGCCACGGACTTGCACCGGAAGATACGGAGAAGAAGATGATCTTGGCCTTGCCGACAAAGTTGGCGAACGGCACAAATCCGACATCAAACCGGCTGTCGAGTGAGTTGTCGCGGTTGTCGCCCATCATGAAATAATGCTCCGGCGGAACCTCAAATACCCGTGTATTGTCGGCGTCCGTGTTGGGATATAGATCGAGTGTCTTGTAGGTTACACCGTTTGGCAGGGTTTCCGTGTAAATCGGCACCTTGGTGTTGCTGGCATAGCGGCCTTCGGGCACAAATTCTCCGGTCAATTCACGCTTTACCGCCACGTCATTAATGTACAGAATTCCGTTTCTTACCTGAATTCTGTCGCCAGGCAGGCCAATAACCCGCTTCACATAATCAATCGAAGGATTGCTTGGCAGTTTAAACACTGCAATGTCACCGCGCTTGGGTTGTTCTGCCCAAACGCGCCCCTTCATAATATCGGGACTGAACGGAATAGAGTGATTGGAATAACCGTAACTCATTTTCGAGACAAACAGATAATCGCCGACCAGCAGCGTTGGCATCATTGACCCGGAGGGGATGCTAAACGGCTGAAACAGCAAAGTGCGCACGATAACCGCCAGTATCAGCGCCTGAACAATAATCTTTATGGTCTCACCGAAGGTGCCTTCGGATTTTTTGTGTGCCTCAGCATCCGCCAAAGTCTTGCCTCTCTATTTGAGTTTTATACGGCACTACCATATTAGCGGCGCACCGCGAATGCTCTTACCGATTAATACAGCATTACGCAACGATTGTGGTCTCACGCTGACTATTTTCAGAATCACTTTTTTTGTCTTGTGCAGAATCTTTTTTATCAGAGGCTTTCTCAGCTGCCGGCAATGCCTCAATAATCACAAATGCCTGCGCATACGGATATTCGTCGGTTATTGTAATATGAATGAACGCATCATGTTCCGGCGGCGTAATCTTCTCCAGCTGAACGGCTGCCCCATTGGTCAAGTGCATGGTCGGCTTGCCCGACGGTAAATTGACAACACCCATGTCCCGCCAGTAAACGCCGCGGGCAATGCCGGTGCCCAGCGCCTTGCTGCAGGCTTCTTTTGCTGCAAAACGTTTTGCATATGATGCCGCACGGGCTTTGCGGTTGTCTGATTTTTCCCGCTCGACTTCAGTAAAAACCCGGTTGGTAAATCGATTGCTGTAACGCGCGAGCGATTTTTTAATCCGTCGAATGTCAATCAGGTCACTACCGAGACCTATGATCATGTTCTGCGCGCCATATCGTCTTTGGCCACAAATCGGCTGGTTCGCCGGCTGGTTGGATCGTGCATCATGGCAGCCCTTTTCATCAGCTTTTTTTGTCGGTTTGCATGGTAGAAAATTGCCAGCCTTCTGGTCAATATATAAAATATTATTGCAACACTCATCCCTATTGGAATTCCACCAAACAGCATCGGTTTGAGCAGCGGATGCCAGATTTCAGCAAGAGCGGACCCAAACTCTACAAAATCCAGCCGCCATAACGCCTGACCAATATCACCCATGATCTTGCCCAATTGCTGAAACGGCGCTGTAACCTCGCCGGTTTCACCAATCAGCCTTCGACCAAGCGCAAATGTTGATGCCCAGATGAACGGGAAAGTTAAAGGATTGCCGACAAATGTGCCAAGTGCCGCTGCAATCATATTGCCAGCCAGCACATAGGCGATTGCAAAGGCCAGCAGAAAATGAAAACCCATGAAGGGTGTAAAAGAAGCAAATACTCCGGCTGCAACCCCAGCCGCTATAGTGTGCGGGCTGCCGGTAAGCCGAAAAATTCGCTTGGAAACATATAGACTGGAGCGGACCCAGCTGCGGCGTGGCCAAATCCAGACCCTAAAACGTTCACCAATCCCCGGAGGGGTTCTTCTGCGAAACAACATCTACTGCTCAATCCAATTCCGGAACTTCTCCGGGTTGCCGATATTTTTACCCTACACGATCTAAATTAATAGGAAGTGTTTGTTACTTCACTATGGCAATAAGTTCACAAGCCCCGACTTCCAGGTTTTACCGGTGGAATGGCTACAAGTTCTGCCGGAATTTCATCGGGTGCATAAGCCGGCACTTCATATTCGGCAAGGGCAATCAATTCAGCGCCAACATCGGCCTTTCCAGCCGAACGGTCAATCAGGCAGGCTGCGGCTAAAACGTTCGCACCGAGTTCTTGCAAAGACGCAATTGTTTCGCGAATCGAAAGCCCGGTTGTCACAATATCCTCCACAATCACAACCCTTGCGCCGGGTTTCATCTCAAAGCGCCGCAATTGAAACTTGCCATCCTGGCGTTCGACCCAGACATTAGGCACCTTCAAATGCCTCGAAACCTCATAGGCCGGAATAATGCCGCCAACAGCCGGACCAACCACCATATCGATTGCGCCAAGGTTGGCATCACGAATATCCTGCGCCAGCGCCGAACACAGCTTTTCGGTTTCGTCGGCATGCATGAACACCCTGGCTTTTTGAATAAAGGTCGGGCTGCGCAATCCCGAGGTAAGAATGAAATGCCCTTCAAGAATTGCTCCGCATTTCCTGAAAATATCCAAAACCTCTTTTTGCTGCATTTATCTGATCCTAACCATTTACGCGCTCTACTTTGCTGACAATCTTTAATCGCCTGGTTTCCCTGATCAACCGGTTCAGGTGTTTTAAATCCCAGACTTCAACATCAATTTGCATTTTGGTAAAATCCGCAGCAGTGGTGATCATGTTCAGCGAATGAATATTGCCGTCATTGCGCGCAACAAGCTCAGCTATCTTGGCCAATGTGCCGGGTTCATTAATGGCCGTAACCATTAGCCTTGCCGGAAACCGCTGGTGATTGTTTTCATCAATATCCCAGCGCACATCAAGCCATTGATCGCTTTGATCCTCAAATTCCTGCAGCGCCGGTGACTGGATTGGGTAAATTGTAATGCCTTTGCCGGGGGTCATGATGCCGACAATCCGGTCGCCCGGCACCGCACCGCCATCAGGGGCAAACCGCACCGACTGGTCTTTTGAATGGCCGCGGATCGGAATGGATGCGCTGACTGGCTTCGATTTACGCCGCCCCGGCACCTTGAAGATGATACCGGCAGCCCCCTTCATACCAAACCAGCCATCGCTGGCCGCCGTCTGTTTTTTCTGGGTGACCCGTTCATCTTGATAATCGGGAAAAACCGCTTTTATCACATCTGATGAAATCACCTCGCCACGGCCAACGGCGGCCAGAACTTCATCAACGCTCTTGCGCGCCAGCCGCTCCAGACCGGACTGCAATGCTTCCGTTGAAAAGGTTTTTCCGGCCCGTTCGAATGCGCGCTCCAGAATTGTCGTGCCAAGGCCGCTATATTGCTCCTGCACCGCTTTTTTGGTGGCCCGGCGAATTGCTGCACGGGCCTTGCCGGTTACCGCTATTGATTCCCATGCGGTTGGCGGCACCTGTCCCCTGGCACGAATGACCTCAACCTCATCACCATTATGCAATTCGGTCACCACCGGCATGATGCGACCATTTATTTTGCAGCCAACACAGCTGTCGCCAAGGTCGGTGTGGACCGCATAGGCAAAATCAATCGGGGTCGCACCGCGGGGCAAGGCAATCAGCCGACCCTTCGGGGTGAAACAAAATACCTGGTCCAGAAAAAGTTCCAGTTTGGTGTGCTCAAGAAACTCGTCCGGGTTATCACCTTCCGCTAAAAGCGCAATCGTATTGCGCAACCATCCGTACACACCACCGTCGCTGCCAAACGGTTTTCCCGCGAGCTCGGTATCGCCGTTTGTGACGTCCTTGTAGAGCGCATGTGCGGCAATGCCGTGCTCGGCAACAGAATTCATTTCGGCCGTGCGAATTTGCAATTCCACCCGTTCTTTCGACGGTCCAACCACCGTGGTGTGAATGGACTGGTATCCGTTGGCCTTGGGTGCCGAAATATAGTCTTTGAACCTGCCAGGAACTATCGACCAGGTAGTATGTACAATGCCAAGCGCCCGGTAACAGTCCTCGGTGGTTTCAACAATAATACGAAAACCGAAAATATCCGACAATTGCTCAAAACTCAGCGCCCGCCGTTCCATTTTGCGAAAAACCGAATAGGCGCGTTTTTCCCGGCTGGTGACCCTGGCCTTGATGCTGTGGTCCTGCAATTTGGATTCCAGATCCTGCTCGATTGAAGAAATCAGATCAGAGTTTTTTGCATGCAGTTCCTCAAGCCGTTCTGTGACAGTTTTGAATGCGGTCGGGTTCAGATGCATGAAGGACAGGTGCTCAAGTTCCTCGCGAATATCCTGAATGCCCATGCGACCGGCAAGTGGCGCATAAATATCCATGGTTTCCTGGGAAATTCTGCCGCGTTTTTCTTCAGGCACAAAATGAAGGGTGCGCATGTTGTGCAAACGGTCGGCCAGTTTCACCAGCAACACCCGCACATCATCGGCGACTGCCAGCAAGAGCCGTCTTAGATTTTCGCCCTGCCGGGCCTCTTTTGAAACCAGATCAATCCGCTTGAGTTTGGTAAGCCCTTCAACCAGCGCGCCAATATCCTCACCAAACAGATTATCGATTTCGATACGGGTGGCATCGGTGTCTTCGATGGTATCATGCAGCAATGCGACAGCAATTGTTGCCTCATCCAGCTTCAAATCGGTGAGGATTGCGGCAACTTCCAGCGGATGGGAAAAATAGGGATCGCCATTGGCACGCATCTGGTTGCCGTGTTTCTGCATGGCGTAAACATAAGCCTTGTTGAGCAGATTTTCGTCAACATCAGGCTTGTAGCTGGATACCCGCTCTAGCAATTCATACTGGCGCATCATGGCATCAACCAAACATCATAGAATTTAACAAATCCCGGAATAAAAAACGGCGCTGACATAATGCCGCGCCGTTAAAAACCACAATTGCAGCAAGGCAAATCCGCCTTGCCACCGATTAGTAATCGTCGCTCTTTTCGGGAGGTACGAGACCTTCAATTCCGGCCAGCAGTTCTTCTTCGGAAAGGCTGTCGAAAGTTACATCGGCCGGCGGCGCATCGGCGACAGAAAAGTCTGGCAGCACGCCGTCAATGGTCATTTCCGGCTCAACTTCAACTGGCTGTTCAGGTTCGTCCACTTCCACATGTTTTTGCAGCGAGTGAATGAGGTCTTCCTTCAAATCACCGGGGGACAATGTTTCCTCGGCAATTTCGCGCAGCGCAACAACCGGGTTTTTGTCGTTGTCCCGGTCAATTGTAATCTGCGAACCAGAGGAAATCTGACGGGCTCGGTGACTTGAAAGCAAAACAAGTTCAAAGCGATTGTCGATTTTGTCGATGCAATCTTCGACGGTAACGCGTGCCATCGTGCGGCTCCTGAATTAATAAAGGGAGGAATTCATCACTACCTATACATATTGAGGGCAAGTTTCAAGCAAATTAAGGGCGAGTTTCAAGCATATCTGCCATGAAATCGACTGAAACCACCGCCCGGCCTGTCACTGGCAGATTGGTTGCGACATTTCCCCTACGGTAGCGACAAATCGACCAGATGATGACAAACACCCGAATGTGTCCAAATGTTAAGAATTCGAATATTGAATATCGTTTGGTTTGATTGCATAGTACCAGTTGAATATGTATTGAAGATTAACTCAATGCCTAGTGAACCAGCGTTGCGGCCCTAACCGCAATAAAAACTCCAAACCAACAAATTTGCACAACAAGATTGTGCTGAATGTAATTTCCCTACCCGGAAACGGGAATAAATTCATTAGAAAGATACTTAAGATGTTTGATCCAAGAGAGAAAATCGCCCTGTTTATTGATGGCGCAAACCTTTACGCTACGTCAAAAGCTCTGGGTTTTGATATCGACTACAAACAGCTATTGGTTTACTTTCAGGAAAAAGGATATTTGCTTAGAGCCTATTATTATACAGCTCTCATTGAAGATCAGGAATATTCATCCATTCGTCCTCTGATCGACTGGCTGGATTATAACGGCTATCGGGTGGTTACCAAACCGGCCAAGGAATTTACCGATTCCACCGGGCGTCGCAAAGTCAAAGGCAATATGGATATTGAACTGGCGATCGATGCCATGGAGCTTTCTGATACGGTTGACCACATGGTCCTGTTTTCCGGCGATGGCGATTTCCGCACGCTGGTTGAAGCATTGCAGCGTCGTGGCCGCAAGATTACTGTCATTTCCACCGTCAGCAGCCAGCCATCAATGATTGCTGATGATCTGCGTCGCCAGGCAGACAATTTTGTCGACCTTAACAGTTTGAGGTCCGAAATTGGGCGCGAACCTTCCGAGCGCCCGCAACGATTGCCTGTCGAGAGCTATGACGATGAAGACGACGAATATTGAGCCAGGGTCCGTTGACGTCTGTGACGAACCAATCGTTTGAGCCTGAACGCGATTGTTTGCTGTGCGAAAGACTGGCAGACTTTCGACAGAAACATCGTGAACTAAACCCTGAATGGCACAATGCGCCTGTTGCGACCTGGTATCCGAATGATGATGCCATTGAAGGCGCATTAAAAACCCGGTTGCTGGTGGTCGGCCTTGCACCGGGATTGCGCGGTGCAAACCGCACCGGGCGCCCTTTTACCGGCGACTATGCCGGCGATCTGCTCTATGCAACCATGACAAAATTCGGATTTGCCGGGGGACAATATGCTGCCAATCCGGATGATGACCTGACATTGATTGATGCGGCAATTACCAACTCGGTGCGCTGTGTTCCTCCGGAAAACAAACCGGTTGGCGCTGAAATCAATGCCTGTCGGCCTTTTTTGCAGGCCACAATCGCCCGCATGCCCAATCTTCGCGCTATTCTCACTCTCGGGAAAATCGCCCACGATTCCACCGCGCGGGCTTTTGGCGTTCGGGTGGCAAGCGTGCCATTTGGTCACAACAGGCAGCACCAGATGGGTGAATATACTGTGTTTTCGAGCTATCATTGCTCGCGTTACAACACCAATACCGGCCGGTTGAGCGAACAGATGTTTGAAAACGTGTTTGAAAATATCCGCACCTTTCTAAACAAATAATTCATTGAATATACAGACTTCCCTACGCCGTATTCACATATCGCAATAAATGTGATTAATAGGCCGGATTGGCAGCGCTCTATCTGGGAGGTTTGGAGTTTGGGTACACTTAGTCTGGTCAAAGACGGGCCGCAGGCGCATGTGGCATCAACCACGTGGTCAGCCAGACTCGGCCGCGAAGGCTATCATCAACTTGAATATTTTTTTGCGCAGCTCAACTTCTATTACTTCTGGGAAAAACGCTGGTTTATCATCGCGCTTGCCGTCGGGTTTTTCCTGCTGAGCATTCCAACTCCAGAGGGATTGACCCGCGAAGGCATGATCATATTGACCATGTCGATCATGGCAACCATCCTGTTTGTCACCGAGCCTATACCGCTGCCAACCGTGGCATTGCTGATTATTGTCGGGCAGGTAATTTTGCTTGGCATTGAATCCAATGCGGTCGCCAGAAGTCTAATGACAGATTCGGTCCTCTTTATTATGGGGTCCCTGATGTTGGCGGTGGCGCTGATTCATCAAAAGCTTGATCAACGGATTGCCTGGTTGATAGTTCGCATGACCGGCACCAAAACCTCCCGTATATGTTTTGGAATTTCCGTGGTTTCAGGGCTTCTCGCCTCGTTCATTGGTGAACACACGGTGGCCGCGATGATGTTGCCGGTGGGCATTACGCTGATTACACTGACTTCAAAAGACCGCAAGAAAGTTCGCAATCTGGCCGCTGTCATATTGTTTTCAATCAGTTACGGTGCGTCGGTTGCCGGAATTGGCACTCCTTCGGGTGGTGCCCGCAATGCGATTATGATTGGCTACTGGAAAGAATTTTTCTACGATCCGACCAATCCGGATTCCTATCGTTTTCTTATTGATTATGTGAAGTGGATGGCCTTTGCCTATCCGATGTTTTTAATCCAGCTGCCTCTGGTGACATGGATTTTACTTCACACATTCAAACCCGAATATCACGACCTTACCCGACCGGTTGCCAAGTTGCGGCGGCAGGTGGAGATGCTCGGCCCGATGTCAATTTCAAATTATGTGGCGATTTCGCTGTTCATACTGGTTCTGATCGGATGGATATTCTTTTCTGGCGAACTGGGCATGGGCATCATTGCCATCATGGGAGCCGCCGCTTTTCTGGTTGCCGGACAGGTTCAATGGGAAGATGTCAATTCTGGCGTTAACTGGGGGGTGGTTCTGCTTTATGCAGCCGCAATTTCCCTTGGTGTACAAATGAAAGACACTGGCGCTGCCCAATGGGTCGCTGAAGGCTTTATGGGCGGCCTTGCAACTGTCGGCGTTCAAACCGGTCTGGGCCTTTGGGCAGCCGTATCGGTCCTGACGACATTTGTTACCAATACGATGTCAAATGGGGCAGCTGTCGCCGTGTTGGGGCCGATAACTCTCAACATGGCAACGGTTGCCAATGAAAGTCCGATTGTCATTGGCTTCATCACATCCATTTCATCGGCATTTGCCTATCTCACGGTTGTCGGAACGCCTGCCAGCACCATTGTTTACGCTGCCGGATATTTGTCTCCAAAAGATTTCCTCAAAGCCGGTTGGCGAATGGTGATTGTATCCACCGCCTTGCTGATGATCGTTGCTCAATTCTATTGGCCATTGCTGGGGGTTTGAGATGATAAAACCATCGGTCAAAAGCATTGCCAAACGCAACAGGGAACTGGAAGAACAACTAAAACGGCGACAGAGCCGGTTTAGAATTCTGGTTTGCATCAATGGTGAAGACGCATCCTATGAAAGCGTGAAACTGGCGGCCAAGCTCGGTGAGAAAGAAATTTGCGACATTGTTCTGCTGTATGTTCGTCGCATTGACCAGGGACTCAATGCTGGCGGCCTGCAGGTGCGGGTAGCGCGCCGGAATCTGCTTGAATGGGGATTGGAACTGCCCGGCATCAAATATCTCAAACGCGGATTTGATATGCTGCTTGAGCAGAACTTTCTTGGCGATGAATGGGTGGAGTATATTGGCCATACCGATGTATTTGGCGATCCGCTGGGCGACAACAAGGTCGAATATCGCAGTAAAACAAATGGCAGACGCATCGTTTTGAAGCTCAAAACCGCGGCTGATATTCCCAGTGGTATTTTACATCAATATGAACTTGGGCCGTACAACATGATTTTGATGGGTCCGCATATCCAATGGACGACCAATTGGCGGGCGCTGTTTATTCCAAACACCGTGCAAAAAATTGCAAGCCTCGCTCCCGCATCTGTTATGACTGTTCGCGGGTCGTGCCAGGGCAAGGGATTTTTGTTGTCGACCGACGGCAGCGAACATTCGATAATTGCCAAAAAACAAGGCGCTGTGATTGCCCATACATTGGGTGAACCGGTAAAAATTCTCGGCACCGCCGATGATGACAGCGATCTGTCCACACTGGAAAAGAACATTGATGGTCTTTGCAAAAGCCTCAAGGCCGACGGCATAACAGTGGATGACTGCAAGGTCGTGGTTGGTGACCCGGTTCGGTCAACCATCGAGGCCGGAAATTCCTGTTCTGTAATCGTCGTCTCGGACAAGCAGGCGTCACGCCTCAGCCGGTTTTTTCAAGGCAGCGTTGCCTTTGATATTATGCGGCTGGCAACCGCTTCCGTGCTCAATGTGCGCTAAATCGCTTCATCTTTAGCGTTTCATCATTTGATGGAAGCACTCTCAACTGCTGAGCCGAAACGGCCGGTCAATGTGTTGCATACCAATTGTTCGGCCCGCCAGTCGGTAATAAAGCATGGCGGCAAACATGAATACAACACCACCCGCCAGCATATCGCTCAAATAGTGACCGCCAAAAACCGGAGTGCCAATCAACAATACAAGATTGATCGCAGCAAATGGCCAAAACACCACGGTGTTTCGCACAGCCCAGGTCATCGCCAGCGCCATAATGGTATGAAAAGACGGAAATGTCACAAGGCCGGCCAGCTGGTCCATGTTTATAATATTCAGTTCCCCGTTGCGCACCGGAACCAGGTGCTCAAGAAAGAACCGGCCCGGTTCGGGAGGCAGGTTCGCCAGGATTTCAGTTGCCGGCTGGTAAAAGAAGAATGTACCACCGGCAGGCAACAACGCGCCAATAACAATTGTCACAAATCCGGTAACGGCAAAAATAAATATATACTCCCGCAATCGTTCAAACTTGCCCATAACCCAAAGCGAAACGGCTGTCAGCGCCATCAGGGTTCCAAGCAGGTTATAAACGGTATAGATCCAGCCTGCAGTCCGCGGGCTGTCGTTGAACAGCGCCAATAATGCCAGCCAGTCAAATCCCAACGCCCGGTCGGCGCTGGCAAATATCGCATCAGCCCAGGGCATTCCTATTGCCAGAGAAAGATAATTGAGCACGTTCATTTGTTTGCCAAACAAAATAATGAACGCGATGGAAAACACCAGGATTGCCGATTCGTCACGATTGGCTTTTGCCAGCAACGCTCCGGCTGCAATCAGAAACCCGACCACAAGGGTCAGCTTCCACGCCGAACCCAGAATGAAATCAACTCCGGCCCAATAGATCCACACAGCTTCGACAAAAAACAAAACCGTGCAAATGATCCAGGCAACCGGGTGCGGGAAAAACCATGCAGAAACCGGCGAGTATTTTTTCCTGACACCAGGTTTTGCATAACTGTCAATATCAGTCATAAGCCAGCCAATTCTAACAATACCAGCCAGAAATTTACGGCTTTTTCTTGAAAAAAAAGTGAATGAAGCGGGCGTACTGATCGAAATTCAGGGGTGTTTTGCCAATTTCAAACGGCGTATTTCAAGTAATGTTAATTTTGAATCAACATTCGTTGTTAAGGAATAATTACCAAAACCGCACCACAGGTTTTTAACCGCGTTCGCGCATGATCCGCGCCTTGTCGCGCTGCCAGTCGCGCTTTTTTTCGGTTTCGCGCTTGTCGTGAACCTTTTTGCCCTTGGCCAGCGCAATCTCCAGTTTGGCAATGCCGCGATCATTGAAATAAAGTTTCATCGGGACAATGGTCATGCCATCCCGCGCGGTGCCATCCCGCAATTTCTGAATCTGGCGTTTTGAGAGCAGCAACTTTCGGCGGCGGCGCGGTTCGTGGTTAAAGCGATTGGCCTTGAGATATTCCGGAATATTGGAATTAATCAGCCAAATTTCACCCTGCTCGTCGGAGGCATAGCTTTCGGCAATATTGGCCTTGCCTTCGCGCAGGGCCTTGACCTCGGTGCCGGTCAATACCAGACCGGCCTCCATGGTATCCTCAATCAGATAATTATACCGCGCCTTGCGATTATCAGCGATGACTTTTAAGGCAGGCGGCTTGGGTTTTTTAGCCATTTGAATATTTATATCTTCAGTTCAACAAACCGACCTGACGCATCGCATCGTCGATGGCGGCAGCCGTTTTTCCGCTAACCGGCAGGATGGGTGAACGAAGATTGTTGTCAACACGCCCAAGCTTCGACAGGGCATATTTAGCACCCGATACCCCGGGCTCCAGAAACAATGCCTTGTGCAATGGCATCAAATGATCGTGCATCTGCCTTGCCCCGGTGAAATCACCTTTCGCCAGCGCGGCCTGAAAATCGGCGCATAATCGTGGTGCAACATTTGAGGTGACCGAAATGGCCCCTACCCCGCCATGGGCGGCATGGCCAAGGGCCGAGCCGTCTTCACCGGTCAATTGAACAAAGTCCATTCCGCAGGCAAGTCGTTGATCGCTCACCCGGTCCATTGAACCGGTGGCATCCTTGACGCCGTTGATGTTGGAATAGGAGTTGGCCAGATGAGCCATCGTTTCAACCGACATATCAACCACCGAGCGGGCTGGAATATTGTAAATTATAATCGGCAGGCTGACAGCCTTGGCGATGGCAGAATAGTGCGCGATCAGGCCATCTTGTGTGGGCCTGTTATAATAAGGTGTCACCACTAATATTGCATCTGCGCCGGCTTTTTCCGCGTGCCGGGCAAGGTCGATGGCTTCCATCGTGTTATTGGAGCCTGCGCCAGCCATTACCGGTGCCCGGCCTTTGGCAACTTCAATGCAAATTTCCACCACCTGCTTGTGCTCGTCGTGGCTGAGTGTTGGTGATTCGCCTGTTGTACCCACCGGAACAAGACCATTTGTGCCTTCCCTGATCTGCCAGTCGACAAAATCGCGAAACGATTTTTCGTCAAGGGCACCATCGGCATGAAATGGCGTGACCAGTGCGGTATTTGACCCCTTGAACATTGTCCTACTCCAGATTAGGTATTTGCTTGTTGCGTTATTTCCGAAATTATCGGCAAGATTGGCAACATAGTCGTCACTGCCTGCCATCGCAAGAGATTGATTGCCTTGCCAATACAGATAGGGTCAAGGCACGTTAATCTCGTACAATTCTGTTTGGCGCAAAACAGATAACATTAATGGGTTATGACCCTGTTTTGGGCAGCGATTACCTAACACGGAAAGACCAAACATGCAGGAACAAACCGATCCCGGGTATGAAAATTTTGAGTTTATGAGCAATGACGGGCTGATGTTGCGCGGGCGGCGTTATGGCTCTCGACAATGGAAAGACCGGTTACCGGTGGTCTGCCTTGCGGGGCTTACCCGCAACAGCGCCGATTTTCACGGGCTTGCTATGTTTCTTTCCAGCCATCCAAAACACCCGCGTCAGGTATTGTCGCTGGACTATCGCGGGCGCGGACGTTCTGACCATGACAAGAACTGGCGGAACTACAATCCGCTGGTCGAGGCATCGGATACAATCACCGCCTGCGAAGCAGCCGGATTTGAAGATATTTCACTCATCGGCACCTCGCGCGGCGGCATTGTTGCCATGGTATTGGCGGCCATGCGCCCGGGTATTCTCAAACAGGTTATTCTCAACGATATCGGGCCGGAAATAGACGGGGTTGGCTGGGCCCGGATAAAAACATCGTTGCAGCGCATGCGCGAACCTTCCACATGGGACGAAGCCAATGAAATGTTGCGCGAGGCATTGGGCTCACAATTTACCGACCTGTCGGATCAAGACTGGCTGGATCATGCCCATGCGACTTTCAAGGATGCCGGCGGCAAGCCGGTACGCAATTTTGACAATGGGCTGCTGACCTCGATCAAAGCTCAAAATCTTGATGAAGAGTTGCCAACATTCTGGCCGCAATTTGACGGGCTGCGCCAGATGGCTCTGCTTGCCATTCGTGGTACCAACTCCGATTTGTTTTCACAGGCCACGCTCGAAAAAATGCACCAGCATCACCCCTCAATGCAAAGCATCATCGTTGAAGGGCAAGGCCACGCTCCGTTGCTTCATTCCGGTAAACTGCCGGAGCAGATTTACCGGTTTTTGGAAAACACAGCACCCAAACATTAAAGTATTTTCAGCACATTTTCCGGCGGGCGGCCAAGCGCTGCTTTGCCATTGGCCTCGACAATCGGTCGCTCGATCAAAATTGGATGGGCTGCCATTGCGGCCAGCAATTCATCATTGTCGGCATTGGCCAGATCAAGTTCCCTATAGATTTTTTCGCCGGTTCTTATGATATCGCGCGACGCAACCCCCAGCAGTGCGACAATACGTGAAATTTCAGCAATATCCGGTGGGGATTTTTGATAATCAACAATTTCAGGTTCAATGCCGCGATCCTGTAACAATTTGAGGGTTTGGCGTGATTTTGAACACCGCGGGTTGTGCCAGATGGTGGTTGTCATGTTTTTTCCAGAGATTTTGAATTTGTCATGTGAGGTTGCAAATTTATTTCAATCCCGGTGTCTTGGAAAGCGGCGAGGTCAATATCGCCAAGTTATACACCGGGTTAAAGAAATTTCTTGCCCTAACGTAATTTGAATGTAATTTTACCCCTGAATATTGAATAAACTGGAGAGTAATATGGGTATTTTTAGTTTCATGAAGTCAGTCGGCAAGAAACTCGGCATCGGTAGCGAAGAAACGCCGCCAAGTGCCGAGGATCTGAAAAAGGAACTGGACAGTTACGGTCTGGGCACCGAAAATGTCGAAGTGGAAGTCGATGGCGACAAGGTTGTCGTCAAGGGCGAAGTGGCTGATCAGTCAATTTTTGAAAAGGCCATTTTGGCTGTTGGCAACACCATGGGCATTTCAAAAGTCGAAGCCACCGAGGTGAAAGTTGCTGCGGCTGAAGCCGCGGAGCCAAAATTTCACGAGGTCAAAAAGGGCGAGAACCTTTGGAAAATCGCCACCAAACATTATGGCAATGGTTCAAAATACACGGTGATTTTTGAAGCCAACAAGCCGATGCTCAGCGATCCGGACAAGATTTATCCCGGTCAGAACCTGCGCATTCCGGAACTGGATTAGAGCGAAGTATCATTTGGGTCGGCAATTATC
>JALTNS010000242.1:0-1725 GCA_027000565.1 Rhizobiaceae bacterium
ACAGCGGTTGGAAAACGGCAATCAGTATCGTTTTTTCGACCGCAAATTCCCTGACTTTACCTATTTTAATCTTGACGGAGCCAAAGCCCCGCTTGCCCAATTCAGGGGCAGGATTATCATTCTGCACAATGTCGATGCCAATTGCCTGATCGCCTGTTCTGCACCGATAGACCGGTTGGCAAAGATACAATCAATGGTCAATATTTCGCCAATGCGCGATCTGGTGCAATTTGTAATCGTGCTGACCGGTGGAACCGGTCAACTAAAACCGGCGACAGCGACATATATCTCTGACAACAGGATTGATCCTGGCAACTGGACCTTTGTAACGCCCGGAGCCGGACAGTCTGCCAAGTTTGAAAAACTGTGGCCTGTCGGTACAAACAATGCCGACCTGGACAAACCGGTTACCCACATAATTGATGCAAATGGCCATTGGCGGTCCAATGTTGTTGGATCGAATTTCAGTTCTCTCAAATTTGTCGTTTATCTCAATGCCCTTTACAATGACGGGGCAGGGATCAAGGACGGGCACGGAAAGTAGAGCTCAATTCCCGCTTTCACCCAAGGGCTTATTTTGCCATAGTCTTGATGTGCTTGTGGAAACAGGAAAATCAAGATGTGGCCTGACAAACGTATTTGCCAAATGTTCAATATCGAACATCCGATCATTTTGGCGCCAATGGCCGGTCCGGGCGGTGCAGAACTCGCAACCGGTGTTGCTCAAGGAGGCGGACTTGCATCACTTCCTTGCGCGATGTTGAGCATTGCCCGTATTCGCAAGGATGTGTCGATCATTCGCCATCACAGCAACAAGGCGATCAATCTCAATTTTTTCACCCATGCCCCGCAACCGCACGACAATGCAGGTGAAGCCAAATGGAAAACCCGGCTGACACCTTATTATGAAGAACTTGGGCTTGACCCGGACAAGCCTGTTGATGCGGTGAACCGGGCACCGTTTGACGAGCAAACCTGTTCGCTGGTGGAGGAGCTTGGGCCGGAGGTGGTGAGTTTTCATTTTGGCCTGCCCAATGAACACCTGATGCAGCGGGTAAAAGATGCCGGTTGCAAGGTCATTGCCTCTGCGACCACTGTTGAAGAGGCGCGAAATCTTCAGTCACGTGGCTGCGATGCGATCATCGCCCAGGGGGTTGAGGCCGGTGGACATCGTGGCATGTTTTTAACGGACAATGTTGCCTCTCAATCCGGAACCATGGCCTTGCTGCCCCAGGTGGTCGACAGCGTTGAAGTGCCGGTGATTGCCGCTGGCGGCATTAGTGATGAGCGCGGTATTGTTGCCGCATTCGCGCTTGGGGCCGCCGCCGTACAAATTGGCACTGCTTATTTGTTTTGCCCTGAGGCAAATGTTCCGCCGCTACATCGTGCGGCGCTGAACAACGCCCGAGATGACAACACCACACTAACCAATGTGTTTTCGGGTCGCCCGGCGCGCAGCATCTTTAATCGGGTGATACGCGAGGTCGGGCCAATTTCCGCAGATACTCCACCATTCCCCACCGCCGGAGCTGCATTGGCACCGCTAAAGGCCGTAGCAGAGGCGCAGGGTTCTTCAGATTTTTCCTCACTGTGGTCAGGGCAGGCGGCAAGCCTTGCCCGCGAAATGCCTGCTGCCGAATTGACCGAAAAACTGGCGCGTAAAGCACAGGAATTGCTGCGGAAATTGGCGGGCTGAGGCCAAAGTGCGGTGCAGAAAGCTACCCG
>JALTNS010000242.1:1735-4771 GCA_027000565.1 Rhizobiaceae bacterium
AATTCAATAGATGCGCACAGCAGCCCGGCGCTTGTGCGTCGCACCTGCATTGCTGCAGCATGGCCGCAATTGGCCGTGAGCACCTGTTCCTATGTGTTCAAATGCATTGTCAATCATCGTCGGCTGAAATAAGTTTTGATCATGCAATTAAGGAGTTGGTCTAATGATAAACAGAGTTGTTGCGACAGTTACGGTTATGGTGTCGTTGCTGCTGATGGTGATCGGCAATTTTTCAGCAAGTGCTGCATCCGATTCAACCAAATTTGATCCGAACAAGAAATTCACGGTGATGCTCGGTTCGGCAATATTGGGCGACCCGGCGCTGTATCGCAATCTTGGCACCGGCCTTCAAGGCGCAACGGTGGTATCGACCGTCGTTGCCCCGACGACCGGACTGATAATTATGGCCAGCCTTATTGAACCTGGCCAAAACGGCGCGCCAGGTGGTGGTTCTGCCCTCATGTTCAAACCGCAGGAGGCTGCCAAAGCGATCAATTTGCTGCGCAAGGGGCCGCGATGGGCCAACATTGCCACCGACAATAATGTTACCAACTATTCCAAGACCGTTGGTTATATCCGCGGCAATGAAGGTGATCAGGAAACTGTCGCGGTGGTTTTTGTGGTTTCCGCCGACAATCAAATGTCAATGCAGCTTGAACATGTGATCGGTGGCAAGGCCAAGCGCTATCAGTTTGGCATCAATGCGGCGATGAAATTTTCCAACCAGCTATTGCACTATCTCGCCAGCGCCGGGTCTGAATTTGCACCCGACAACCCGGAAGGCGATGCGGAAAAGGACAAATTGTTTGAGTGATCGTTTATCGCCCTCATTCCCATCTTTTCAGCGCTTCATCATCGGCGTCTTTAGCTGATACCCATTCACCTGATGAGCCATCTTTGAGATGTTCCTTTTTCCAGAACGGAGCGCGGGTTTTAAGGAAATCCATCAGGTATGACGCGCCATCAAATGCGGCTTGCCGGTGCGACGAACATGCCACCACCAGCACGATATTTTCACCCGGCGCAATTTTTCCAAAGCGATGAATGACCAAAAGGTGGGAAAGCGGCCAGCGTTGGCATGCCTTTTCGGCAATGCGTATGATTTCAGCTTCAGCCATGCCGGGATAATGCTCAAGTTCCAGCGCTGATAGTGAACCGTTCTCATCACGGCAAAGGCCGGAAAATGTCACCACCGCGCCGATATCAAAGCGGCTATCGGTGAGAGCGGCAATCTCTATTCCAGCATCAAAGTCATGTGGTTGAATGCGCACCTGTATATTGGCTTCTGTTGTATCACTCATGGTTCAGCCGCCGGTCATTGGCGGAAAAAGCGCAATCTCGCGTGCATCGCCAATCGTCTCATCGTGGTCACGGTGTTCGTGGTCAACGGCTACCCGTACCACATCCGGAAATTCCAGCACTGCTTCAAATTCCTCGCCGCGGTTTTTTTGCCAGGCAAGAAACTCGCCAACGGTCTTGATTTCCGAGGGAAGCGTCAGTTCTTCCTCATCCATGCCAAGCCGTTCGCGTATCCATGAAAAATATAGAACTTTCATAAGGGTTAATCCTCCACCAGATGTTTTAGCCCGGCTCGAAAATAATCCCACCCGGTATAGAGTGTGATAATCGCGGCAAGCCATAACAGGCTAAGCCCGATTTCGGTGGTATAGGGCATAACCTTGTCGCCGGCAGGGCCCGCAAGCAGAAACCCGACAGCGACCATTTGCACGGCGGTTTTCCATTTGGCCAGTTGGGTGACCGGCACGCTGACTTTCAATTCTGCCAGATATTCACGCAGGCCCGACACCAGAATTTCACGACTCAAGATAATAATCGCCGCCCAGATAGTCCACCCGGCGATAGTGCGGTCGGCAGCCAATAGCAGCAGGCAGGCGGAAACCAGCAATTTGTCGGCAATCGGATCGAGCATCTTGCCGATGGGTGACATCTGTTCCCATTTTCGGGCGAGATAGCCGTCAAGAAAATCGGTCAGGCTGGCGATGACAAAAACACTCAAAGCCCCCCAGCGGGCAAAGTCGCTGCTTTGTAGCCGTCCTTCGATGAAAAAGAAAAATACGATCAGCGGTACGGCCAGAATCCGGCCATAGGTCAAAAGGTTGGGAATATTCCACAACTCTCTGAAGGTCATTTTTTTGTGGCTGTCGCTCATGTCTAACTTCAACGCCATGTTTCAGAATATTTCAACTGCATTTTGCAAATTAATTAAATTCTCAATCAATTGTGTGAGTATGCGGCCGAGGCAAACCAATTTACCAAGCGGACCAACCGAAATGTCGATTGATTTTCAACACATATTCAAAGCGACCCAATATTCAATAGCCGGGTTGAAAGTACTGTTGCGCGAACAGGCAGCGAGGCTGGAGACTGTTATGGTTCTGGTCAGTTTTGCTGTGCTGATCTTGCTCGGCGGAAGGTTTGTAGATTATTTGGTCATCGGGGTGATGAGTTGCCTGATTTTTGCCGTCGAGGCACTGAATACGGCAATCGAAAATATTGTTGATCATCTTTCTCCGGAAAAATCAGATTTTGCCCGCGACACCAAGGATCTCGGCTCAACTGCGGTGTTCTTTCTGCTGATTGCCAATGGTGGATATCTGTTTGCGGTGCTGCTGCGCTATCTGGGCGTTGTGGTCTGGTAATTTTTAGTTCTTTCCGCCATCGTGGAAAAAATCGTAAATCACTTGCGCCATATGTGCCGAAACACCCTCCACCGCTTTTAAATCTTCAATCCCTGCACGGCTTGCTGCTTTGGCAGAGCCAAAATGGTGCAGGATTGCCCGTTTGCGTGCCGGGCCGATGCCGGCAATTTCATCCAGCGGGTTTTTTATCATCTCCTTTTTGCGACGCGCCCGGTGGGTGCCAATGGCAAAGCGGTGGGCCTCATCGCGCAACCGCTGGATATAATACAATACCGGGTCTCGCACCGGCAGGGTAAATGATTTCTTCCCCGATATGAAAAACCGTTCACGCCCGGCATCGCGGTCAATGCCCTTGGCGATGCCAACCAGCGGCACC
>JALTNS010000243.1 GCA_027000565.1 Rhizobiaceae bacterium
GAGGCCCATACAGGCAGCTTTCAGTTGAGACGATGAAACCTGTGCAAGGGTGGCACTGGTGAGGGCAAAAATAAAGGTTGCGGTGAAGAGAGAGCGCTTCATGACGTCTAGTTACCTTTTCCCGGAATCACGGTTAGTTTTCAAAGCATTATACCGCAAAATTCGAAAATCTTTGTAGAATTTTTTATTGGCAGTTCTGCCGTTAACTCGTTCTACTCTAAAAAGGCTTTTTTCCGCATACCCAAAATCAAGATCAATTTTGAATGGCTTCAAAAAATTATCTTCATTAGGATAGAGAAATTCCTTAGGCCAACAGGTGTTTTTAGAACCGTCGGAATTCAAGTGAACCTTGGTTTCATTTCGTGATTTCGGAGATATCAAAACCAGCTTTATATCTATCTCTGGATCGTAAGATTGAGCAAGCGTTAAGAGGCTTCTAATTCTACAGACCTTGCTGTCCATCTGCTTTCGATCCCAAGAACCCGCGCCCTTTGCTTCACAAAGAATTATGTTATTCTCGAATGCGATTATCAGATCGAAATCTTGTTGCGTTCCTTTGATAATAGGATCAATACTTACACCGCCTTCATCACTGGGAAAATTTTTTGTATTATCGTAAAGCCCTTTATCGTTAGGCCCGTCTGTTTCCAAATTGGATGAATCCGTCGATAAAACTGCCGCAATCCAGTCAATGTGGTAGTCCATTGCCCACCAGGCATCCTCGGGAATTTTTATGCTCAATTTCCGCGATATATCATTCAGAAAATCTTCCGACAATTTGTCGAACGATTCCGCACCAATTGCCTGTCGGACAAGCCAAAAACGCTCTTTTCGGTTCAATGAGGCAAGTTTGTTTACCAGCAAAGAATGGTTTGGAAATATAATTGGAAATTCTCTACTATTATCACCCATCAATAAACCCGCGCTTTCGGTTTGATGTAATCCATCTCATCACTCAGCGTAAAATCATGCACCGGTCGCGAGTCGAGCTTCACTTTGCGTTTGTCATTATCAACAAAGGCAAGCGTGTGCTTCATCCAGTTTTTATCATCGCGATCCGGGAAGTCTTCACGCGCATGGCCGCCGCGGGATTCGGTGCGGGCCTGAGCGCCGTCCATGGTCACAACCGCCTGGATGATTAAATTATCAAATTCAAGGGTTTCGACCAGATCAGAATTCCAGATCAATCCACGATCCGTAACCTTGATATCGCTCGATGCTTTCCATACTTCGTGAATTTTTTCGTGCCCCTCATCAAGAACTTCGCCTGTGCGGAACACGGCACAATTGGCCTGCATGGTACGCTGCATCCTGTCACGCAATTGCGCAGTTGATGTGTTGCCATCGGCATTGCGGAAATGATCGAGCCTTGAGACAGCAAGATCGCCGGCATCCTTCAGCAGCGGTGCATGGGATGCCCCCGGCTCAATTGTTTCAGCGCAGCGAAGACCGGCCGCACGACCAAAGACCACCAGATCAATCAGCGAGTTGGAGCCCAGCCGGTTGGCCCCATGCACCGAAACACAGGCGGCTTCACCCACCGCCATCAGCCCCGGTACAACGTGGTCGGGGTCCTTGCCTTTGCGGGTAACAACCTCGCCATGATAATTGGTTGGAATACCGCCCATATTATAATGCACGGTGGGCAGAACCGGGATCGGCTCGCGGGTCACATCAACACCTGCAAAAATTTTCGCGGATTCTGAAATTCCCGGAAGCCGTTCAGCCAACAATTCCGGATCAAGGTGATCAAGGTGCAAAAAGATGTGGTCTTTTTCCTTTCCCACGCCGCGCCCTTCACGAATTTCCATGGTCATTGAGCGGGAAACCACATCACGTGAGGCCAGGTCCTTGGCCGATGGTGCATAACGTTCCATAAAACGCTCACCTTCAGAATTGGCAAGATAGCCGCCCTCACCACGTGAACCTTCGGTAATCAGACAACCGGCCCCATATATACCGGTTGGGTGGAACTGGATAAACTCCATATCCTGCAACGGCAACCCGGCGCGCAGAACCATTGCATTACCATCACCGGTGCAGGTGTGGGCCGAGGTACAAGAGAAAAAGGCACGGCCATAACCGCCAGTGGCCAAAATAACCTTGTGGGCGCGAAAACGGTGCAATGTGCCATCTTCCAGACAAAGCGCCACTACGCCACGGCAAGCCCCGTTTTCCATGATCAGATCAATGGCAAAATATTCGATATAAAATTCCGCATCATAACGAAGTGATTGACCGTAGAGCGTGTGCAACATGGCGTGGCCGGTGCGATCAGCAGCAGCGCATGTTCTTTGTGCTGGCGGCCCCTCGCCAAACTCGGTGGTCATGCCGCCAAACGGACGCTGGTAAATTTTACCCTCTTCGGTGCGCGAAAAAGGAACGCCAAAATGTTCCAGTTCATAGACTGCTTTGGGCGCTTCGCGACAAAGATATTCAATCGCATCCTGATCACCGAGCCAGTCGGAACCCTTGACCGTGTCATACATATGCCATTGCCATGAATCCGGCCCCATATTGCCAAGAGATGCGGCAACCCCGCCTTGCGCTGCAACCGTGTGCGAGCGGGTGGGAAAAACCTTGGTAATACAGGCGGTTTTCAAGCCCGCCTGTGCCGCCCCCAGTGTGGCGCGCAATCCTGCCCCCCCGGCACCCACCACGACCACGTCGAGTGTGTGATCAATGAACTCGTAACTGGCCATCAATCAGCCTCCAAATGCAAGTTTGAGAATGGCGAATACCGAAGCAAGGCCGATGGCAATTGCAAAGAATATATTGAGTGCCAACAGCGCAATTTTAGTGCGTTCCTGATGTACATAGTCTTCTATAATCGTTTGCATGCCGAGTTTCATATGAACAAGGCCGGACAGAATGACCAGCAACATGGCAATCGCAACAAGCGGTGAAGAAAGGTATGAAACCACTTCATCATGGCTGCTGCCATTCAGCGAAATTACCGTCCAGAGAAAAAACAAAATGAGAGGCACATTGGCCAGTGCGGTCAATCTTTGACGCCAGAAGTGATCCGTGCCTTCCTTTGCCGAACCCAGACCGCGTACCCGGGAAAGCGGCGTGCGCATATTGTTCATCACCTCAACTCCTTAATTAACTGCATAACCGATGGCCCACAGAACCACAGTAATAATGATGGAACCGGCAAGCGTCGCATAGGCTATTTTAGTTGCTGTATCTTTATCCAGTCCGCGACCGGTATCCCATACCAGGTGGCGAATGCCGCCCAGCATGTGGTGAACCAGCGCCCAGGTATAGCCAAACAGGATCAAACGCCCGATAAAAGATCCGAAAAACCCGTTCACCCATTCAAAATACGCCTCTCCGCTGGCCGCCGCGATCAACCACCAGGCCAGCAATAGTGTGCCAAAATACAACGCCGCACCGGTAATGCGATGGGCAATCGACATGACCATGGTCGGAATCGGTCGGTAGATCGATAAATGTGGTGAAAGCGGGCGGGCAGAAGGAAATTCGGAATTTGCCATTGATAACCTCAATGAATGCAGGGGGAATGCAGGGGTTGATTTGTTGTAGTAACAAAAAACAACATCGTCAAAGTGTTGGGCCGCTTTTTCGGCAAAATCAGACCAATTGATAAGAGCGTCAACGCCTGCAGGCAGATCAATCGATTTAAACAAAGTTTGTCGACCTCATGTTAACCCTGTTGCCAATTGTCACTATTTATTAACCGGAACGAAACGGCCAAATGGTATGTTAAACACTGCTTGTGCTGGGACAATCATGCGTATTCGTAACATACTAATTTTGACATTTTTGATAGCCACCCTGGTCCCCTCGGTGATCTTTGGCTGGTGGTCCTATGAACAGGGCGTCAAACGCGAATTTAGCGAAGTCAAGGACAGACATCTTCTGTTGGCAGAAAACCTCGGCCGGGCACTGGATCGCTACAACATAGACCTTGTTGCGGCTTTTGAGACCATAACCGGATCAATGTTGGCAAAACAAGAAGTTCCCAATCTTAGCCTTTTAATGCGGCGTCTCAACATGGATCGGGTTCTGATCGTTAACCGTTCAAGCGGTAAAGTTCTATCGCAAGTCGATATCGATCAAAAAGCCCAGCCGAAGCAGATTTCGGAAACAAAGCTAAAAAATCTGAGATCACTGGGTTTTCAGGGATGGACAAGTTTTTCCGGTGTCATGGAGGGCAGCGGTGGCAAGAATGTAATTTTTGCGGTGAGGCGATATCAGGGCAAACTGGCCATCGGTGAAATTGACACCCGCTATTTTGTCGAACTGGGTAAATCCATATCTTTTGGCAAAAAAGGCCATGCGGCAATTGTCGATCAATATGGAACCATACTTGCTCACCCGCTACCAAGTTGGGTTGCTGCGCGAAAAAGCATTGCAAAAGTTTCAGCAGTAAAGCGAATGATGAACGGTGAGACCGGCATTCAACAATTCTACTCGCCGGCCTTGAAGGGCGATATGATTGCCGGCTTTACCACCGTCAAGCGATCTGGATGGGGCGTAATGATACCCCAGCCGGTCGAAGAAATTTACGAAAAAGTTTACCAGAACAACAAATCCATCCTGGCGGCGTTGGGCATCGGTTTGTCACTTTCCTTTGCATTTGCATGGATGTTGATCAGCTCTTTGGCAGCACCGCTGGAAATGCTGGCAACGGCCATGAACCGGAACGCCAAAAAACGAAAACTGAGCCAGACAGGCATCAGATCAAGCCTGCTGCCGATCAAGGAACTGGTCGACTTCCATAACAATTACAATGATATGGTC
>JALTNS010000244.1 GCA_027000565.1 Rhizobiaceae bacterium
TACGCCACAAATATTCAGGCGCGGCTTGGCCATCGTGCCATTGCCACATTTTTTGCGGGTGGGCGGGCTGGGGTTTTTCCATATCCCGGGAGCGAAGCGGGCCTTTACTGGCAATCAGCTCAAGGAGGTCATCGCAACGGCTAAGAAAACCCTCTCCCTGCCAGTTTATAAATTTTTCTCGCAGCACTTTTTCCTGGCGCATAAAGCGATGTCGCCAGTAGGGTAAGTATTCGCATGGAATGATCGAGGCATCGTGGGTCCAGCCCTCGAACAGCCGCCGGTCTTTTTCAATCAGGTTTTTCAGGTGTTTTGGGCGATAGGTCTGGTTGCGGGCAAATAATGTCATATGCTGGGCGCGTTCGACCCACTGTATTGAATCAACTTGGACAAACCCCATCTGGCAAACGAGATCGTAGAGATCATCCGAATTTTGCCTGATATGCGGTGGGCGGGTTAACCCCTGTAGGTGCAATATCAGATGCCGGGCCTGCTGGTTTGAAAGAGCAATCATTAACAGCCCGCTAAAAAATCATCAGGGTAGCAAAACCTGCCCCAAGCAACAGGCAGAGTGGCGAAAAATAGCGGGCGTTAAGGTTGGCAAACGGTTGCGCAGAATTGGATTTTTTGAAAAACGGCATAAACCCGACAATTCCGCGACCAACAAAAACAACAATCAACACCCACATGCCAAGCCAGACCAGAAATTGAGGCAACGGTAGATCAATCAATCCGCGCCACATCAGAGGCCAAAGGGCTGCGGCAAGAATGGCCACCGAAACCACAATCGTAACTGAGGCCGGTGGTAATCTCTCCATGTTTGGGACGCCGATTACCGTATTTGCCAAAGATTTCGGGTCTGTACCCGGCCACAGTCCGCCCAATGCCCAGTAAAAATGTATGAGCGAAACTACGGCCAGTATTGCAAAAATTGAAAATGCGAGAATATTCATACGATCACGGCCGTCAAATATTACTGTTGCTGGGAAATTCGGCTTCGCTTTTTCGTGCAGCAGCAAGTGCAGGACGCGCCAGCACCCGGTCGAGATAGGCATTTACCCGGTCCGATTCTATTTTAAACTTCGCTGTTCGCGCCCAATGGCCCGCATGCCCCAACAATATATCAGCACAGGTAAACCGGTTGCCCAGTGCGAACTCATTATCGCCAAGACGCGCATCCATTGCATTAACAGCCCGCTCAAATTCGAATGCAGTCACAGCACCCACATCCAGCCGCAAATCGGGTGGCAGAATAAACTTGTGTTTGGCTTTCAGCCACAGGGGTGCTTCGAGATCGCACTGGGCAAAATGTAGCCAGGAATCAATCGCAGCGCGTTCTGGTGTGCCGGGATCTGCCGACATATTGGCCGTGGGATGTCGATCGGCGAGGTAAGAGCAGATAGCGGCAGAATCAATAATCACCACTTTTTCAATTCCGTGGTTATCAACCAGAATCGGGCCCTTGCCGGCCGGATTATATTTTTTGATTTCGACCGAGTGCGGTGAGGCAATTTGCAGCTCATATTGTTGCCCCAGTTCCTCTAACATCCAGCTGACACGAATGAGGCGCGAACCGGGCGATCCAACAACCTTGTATTTGGGCATATATTTACTCCACCAGAAATTCAGGGTCGACCGGAACCTGCAGGCCGTTGGCCAGATGATTGGTTTGCGCTGCAAGGGAAATGATTGTCAACAGTTCGCCATGTTCTTCATCGCTCATGCCGCGTGCCTTGGCGGCTGCGGTATGCGAATGCACACAATAGGAACAGGCATTGGCAGTTGAAACGGCGATGTAGATCATTTCACGGGTTTTGGCGTCAATCGCTCCTTCGACACTCATGATAGATTTTAAGTGTTGCCAGGTGTGTTTCAACAGTGCCGGGTTGACCGCCAGGGCGCGCCAGAAATTGTTGATGAAGTCGCTGTTTCGGGTTTTGCGAATATCGCTATAAATCGCCGCCACTTCCGGCGACGCTTCGGCATCGGAAATCAGTTTTACGGTTGACATGGAAACTCCCTGAATTGAAATGCAGCCCGCTTTGAATATCTGCGGGCTGCAGTGGCCTGTTATATAAGTGCAATTACCCGGCATGGGCCACCGGACCCGCCCCTGTGTTTTGGTGCGCCCACCACAAGGGTCGCTCCCTTTGCTGGCAGGGCGTCGAGATTGGCAAGATTTTCGAGCCCCCATCGATTGGTCGGCAACCAGGCATAATGGGTGGCAAAATCACCGGATTGGCCAAAGTCCAGCGACAATGTATCCACTGCCATGCCTATGGCAGAAGATTCTTCCATCAACATTTTCGTGGCTTCGATGTGAAACCCCGGAAAGTGCATTTTTTTATTCTCGTCAACACCGCGAAACTTGTCGCTACGGGCATGTTTGTCCCAACCGGAATTCATTGCTACACAACATTTTTCCGGTAAGGGTCCATTGGCAGAAATCCACGCCTTGATATCGGCAGGTGTGACCTGAGCATCGGCATTGGCTGCGGCCTTCTGTTTAATATCGATTACAGCGAGCGGCACGACAAGATTTTTCACCGGCACTTCATCGACCGATTGACCATCGGCAGAAAAGTGCAAGGGTGCATCCATGTGAGTTCCCGTGTGTTCGTTGATGGTCAATTCAAATAAATTGAATTTGTGTTCCTTGTAGTTGAATTTTTGCTCAGCCTTAAACCCCGGCGGCCCGAAATAGGTTGGAAACTCAGCTGAAAGGGTGTGGGTCATATCAGCAACCCTGGCCGCAGAAATTGCGCTGTGGCTTTTAGCAATGGCGGGCGATGGAGTGGCGCCAATTGCTGTTGCAGAAACGATGCCTGCCACTCCGCCGGTCAACAATTGACGGCGGTTGAGCATTCTTTCCTTGACTGATTCAATTACACAGTGATGGCACATGACATTCTCCCTAAGCGATTAACAATCACACAAGGTTGCGGTCAGTGGGAGTATTTGTCCAGTATCAGGAGATCACGTTTGTTTAAATTCGCCCGCGCAGGCATTGGCCGGGTTAACCGCTGGCTCTAGCCAAAGGCGGTTTGCAGCGCTTCCTGATAGGTTTGCACCTGATCATTGGCGGGCTTATCCAGCCACTCGAGCAATTCCTTGTGGCCCATGGGGCGGGCAAAATAATATCCTTGAATCATGTTGGCACCCATATTGGTGACAAATTCAGCTTGCTCAAGCGTTTCGGCGCCCTCGGCCACGGTTTTGCAGCCAAGTGCATCGGCCATGGAGATTGTCGATGCCATAATTTTTTGAGTACGGTCATTTTCCAGAGCACCGACCACCAGTGAGCGGTCGATCTTGATGTAATCAACCGGCAGCTTGGCCAGCCGTGCAATATTGGAATATCCCTTGCCAAAATCATCAATCGAGATCGAATAACCCAGATCGTGCAATTGGTTCAACACCCCGGCGGCCCGCTCTTCGGACGCAAATATTGCATCTTCCGTTACTTCAATATCAAGCAATTCCGCCTTGAAACCATTGCGTCTTGTGGTTTCTTTCAGTCGATATACAAATTCCGGTGCGATGAAATGTTTTGATCCGATGTTTACGGAAAGGCCAATATCATGTCCGGCTTTACACCATTTGCGATGATCACGCATGGCTTGATCGAGAACCCATTCTCCGAGCTTGCCAATTACAGGAGAATTGCTGATCGCCGGAAGCCAAAGGTCCGGTGGCAGCCTGCCAAGGGTCGGGTGGTTCCATCGTACCAACGCTTCGACGCCGGAAATAACCTTGCGTTTGGTGCAAATTTTAGGCTGATACTCCAAAAACAGTTGATCTTCATCTATTGCCACCAGAACATCACGGCGAATTTCAGCGGAAGTCAGCGATCCGATTTCCTTGCTGTAGATAGTGGCCCGGTTTTTACCACGTTTTTTGGCGTGGTACATTGCGATATCGGCGCGTTTGATCAACTCATCAAAAACCATGCCATCTTCAGGATAACGGGCACAGCCGATGCTGGCGCTGCATTCAGAAATATAAACCATTTCTGGTGTTGGTTCAGACAATTCCCGGCGTAACGAATCCAGGAACACATTAATTTTAACGTCACCAACCAAACCCGGCACCAGAATAGTGAATTCATCGCCACCGATTCTGGCAACTGAAGGAATTATCGCCTGCTTGCTATCGTCGGTAAACACCTCAACACGTTGCGAGACAGCGAGAAGCTTGCTGGCACAGGCGCGTAGAAATTCATCTCCCACGTCATGTCCGTGGGTATCGTTGATTTCCTTGAAGTTATCGAGATCTATCAATACCAGAATTCCACATGCGAGGTCTTTTTCTGCAGTTTGTCCGGTATCATCGAGTTCCGGGTTAAGAGCTTCACAAACCATCTGTTGAAACCTTGCCCGGTTCGGTAGCCCTGTTACAGTGTCGTGATAAGCAGCAAGCTCAAGCTGTTTGCTAGCTTCGCTGACATTTATGACCATATCATTGTAATTGTTATGGAAGTCGACCAGTTCCTTGATCGGCAGCAGGCTTGATCTGATGCCTGTCTGGCTCAGTTTTCGTTTTTTGGCGTTCCGGTTCATGGCCGTTGCCAGCGTTTCCAGCGGTGCCGCCAAAGAGCTGATCAACATCCATGCAAATGCAAAGGAAAGTGACAAACCGATGCCCAACGCCGCAAGGATGGATTTGTTGTTCTGGTAAACTTTTTCGTAAATTTCCTCGACCGGCTGGGGTATCATTACGCCCCATCCAGATCGCTTGACGGTGGTAAAGCCGGCAATCATATAGCCC
>JALTNS010000245.1 GCA_027000565.1 Rhizobiaceae bacterium
TGTTCATAATACGACGATGTATCGGGCGGCTGTGGTTCATGACGTGAGCACCATGCCGGCGTCTTTTGTCCACGAAACCCAGACCCGCTCCTCCCAGGTGATCGGGGCCTCGGTAGTGCGCGATGCGTTGAGCTGCGAAACCTTGAGAATTTCACCATTATCAAGGCGAATATTATAGACTGACATATCACCGAGATAGGCGATATCCCAAACCTCACCTTCAACCGCGTTTGTTGCGGTTATTTTGGGCCTGGTTCGGCCAAGAACAAGTTTTTCCGGCCTGGCGGCAAACCACACCGTATCATTCTTGTCGGGCTCTGTCTCGCAATCGCATTCAATTACCAATCCATCCGTTGTTTGCATTTTAACCAGCCCGTTGGACGCCGATTGAACCGTTCCCTCAACAAAGTTGATATCACCAACAAAATCAGCCACATAACGCGAACCTGGACGTTCGTAGATGTCGCGCGGGCTGGCGATTTGCACCAGTTTTCCGTGATCCATCACGGCAATACGGTCGGCCACGGTCATTGCTTCTTCCTGATCATGGGTAACAATCATAAAAGTAATGCCGAGCCGTTCCTGCAGGTCCATCAGTTCAAACTGGGTTTCTTCGCGCAGCTTGCGGTCTAGTGCGCCAAGCGGTTCGTCAAGCAGCAGAACCTTCGGCTGTTTGGCCAGCGAACGGGCAAGGGCGGCGCGCTGTTTTTGCCCACCGGAAAGCTGGTCCGGTTTGCGCTTGGCAAAATCCTGCATTTTTGTCAGCGCCAAAAGCTCGCCCACCCGGTCGGCAATTTCCGATTTGGCCATGCCTTGCTGTTTCAAACCGAAGCCGATATTTTTTTCCACATTCATATGCGGAAACAAGGCGTAGGACTGAAACATCATATTCACCGGGCGCTTGTGCGGCGGCACACCCGTTATGTTTTCTCCATCCAGCCAGACTTCGCCCTCGCTTGGTTCGCTAAATCCGGCGACCATGCGCATTAATGTGGTTTTTCCGCAGCCCGAAGGACCAAGCAGCGCAAAAAACTCGCGTTCATAGATGGACAGCGACAATTTATCAACGGCGGTAAAGGCACCAAAGCGCTTGGTGACATTGCGAAATTCGACAAGTGGTTTGGCTGCCGGATCATTCCACGGCTCAAATCTGGTGGTATTTGCGCCGGTGGGATTTGGCATGCCTATGTGCCCTCAAATGTTACTCCAAAATATCAAACAGCGCGCACGACCGGGGCCGCGCGCGCCACTGGCCTATTGGCCGGTTTTGATTTTAGTCCACGAACGGGTGATGACCCGTGTGGTTTTGGGGTCGTAAGGGGTAAGAGTATAAAGCTTTTCGGATGTCTTGGCATCCGGATATACCGCCGGATCATTGATGATGTCTTTTTCCAGCATTGGCTGCGCCGCCTTGTTGCCATTGGCGTAATATACATAGTTTGATGCCTTGGCGATCACGTCCGGGCGCATAATATAGTTGAGGAATTTGTGGGCAGCTTCCACATGCTTGGCATCTGCCGGAATGGCCATCTGGTCAAACCACATCAACGCCCCTTCCTTGGGAATAACATAGTTGATTTCTACGCCATTTTTAGCTTCAGCCGCCCGGTCGCGGGCCTGAAACACATCGCCAGACCAGCCGACTGCAACACATATATCGCCATTGGCAAGGGCATTGATGTATTCAGAGGAGTGAAATTTTTGAACAAACGGGCGAATTTTTGTCAAAACATCTGCAGCTGCGGCCAGGTCAGCACGGTCGCGGCTGTCAGGATTTTTGCCAAGGTAATTAAGCGCCGCCGGGATCATTTCTGTCGGCGCATCGAGCATGTGTACACCGCAACCTTTCAATTTGGCCAGCATATCGGGGTTGAAAATCAAATCCCATGAATCGACCGGTACATCACCAAGGGCGGCTTTCACCATGCCGGTATTGTAGCCGATCCCGGTGGTGCCCCACATATAATTTATTGAATAGGCATTGCCCGGATCATAGGTTTCGGTGCGTTTCAGCACCACTTCCCACATATTTCTCAAATTCGGCAGTTTCGATTTATCGAGCTTCTGGAATACCCCGGCGCCAATCTGGCGGGCGAGGAAAGTGCCTGACGGAACCACAATGTCATATCCGGTGCCACCGGCAAGCAATTTGGTTTCAAGAATTTCGTTGGAATCAAACACATCATAGACAACCTTGATGCCGGTTTCCTTGGTGAAATCTGCTAAAATTGACTCGTCGATATAATCAGACCAGTTATATATATTGACGGTGTTATCCGCCGCATGGGCGACGAGCGACAGGCTGGCCAGTGAAACCGATGTCAACAGTAATTTTCCAAAGCGAAACATTCAAATATCCTCCAACTGTTTTCGGTAAAGTTTAGGCGGATAAATATCGCCCTGTAAACATGATTCTACAGCCCGTTCGGATGTTTTGGGTCGGGTTATTGCGCTTTATAAATAACTTGAGCGCTCCAGCGGCGAAATTTCGCGGGCAAATTCATCGCGCTCCGCCTGTTTGACTGCTCCAAGAATATCAACCATCAGCGGCCCGATCGCGCGTGGCGCAAAGGCACTGTTTTGTAGTTTTTCAAGTGCATCATCCATGGTCGAAGGCAGTTCATTGCCACTTTGATCATAGGTATTGCCGATTTCTGCTTCCGGCGGAGTGGCGCCGGATTGAATGCCCTCAAAAATCGCCTGCAATATTGTTGCAAGTACCAGATAGGGATTGGCATTTGCACCCGATATGCGGTGTTCAATCCGTCGCGCTTTTTCACCGGAAGCGGGAATACGCACTGCAACAGAACGGTTGTTTTCACCCCAGTTGGCTTTGGTCGGTGCATAGGAGCCTGGTTGCATTCTGCGATATCCATTGAATGAATTGACAAAAATCAGCGATGTTTCAGCCATGGTATCAAGCAGACCTGCGACCGCGCCTGCCAGCGTTTTTTGTCCCTCATCAATGGAAAACACATTATCGCCGACGCTGTTCAAAAGACTTGCATGCACATGCATACCGCTGCCCGGCTGGTCGATAAAGGGCTTGGCCATGAAGGTAGCCTTCATGCTGTTTTTACGAGCGCACTCAACAATAATTCGGCGTAACAATACCGCATCATCGGCAGCCTGCATCGCATCATTTCTGTGGTTGAGATTGACCTCATACTGGCCGGGAGCGGCTTCCTTGACAATGGTATCTATCGGCAATGCCTGCAATTCAGCAGCGTTGCGCACATCTTCAAAAAAGCTGGAATGTTCGGCCAGCGCATCAAGCGAATACATCCGCTGATTATCCAACCCTTCAAGCGCATCAACAATTTGCGGCTGGACAGTAGCGCGGTCTTTGTCCGGTTTTAGCAGAAAAAACTCCAGTTCAAACGCCACCACTGGAAACAAATCCGCTTCAGCCAATCGTTTGACGATTTTTTCAAGGGCATTGCGGGAGCATCCGCCAAACGCTTCACCGGCTGTATTGAAGGCCTGCAATAATATCTGTGCGGTGGGTCTGGTGCCCCATACCACCCTTGCAAGTGTATGCGGCACCGCACGGCAAAACCCGTCCTGATCGCCCGATTCAATGTGCAATCCGGTGGCCGCAACTTCGCGCCCCCAGATATCGCAGCCATGCAGCGACAGGGGAAAATTCACCCCGTCCGTAAATGCTTTTTCGAGCGCCGATACCGGTGCCCATTTGCCCCGCATCACCCCATTGGGGTCCAAAAGCATGAGCTCGACCGCGTTAATATCCGGATTTTCAGCCAGAAATCGTTGCAGATGACCGATTGTGCTCATGGCAACTGGTCATTTGATGGCGTTTGCCATTTTTGCGATTGTCTTTTGATACACACCAGCCTTGTTCCATTGTTTGATGACATTGAAGTTGGCGGTTCCCGGATCCCAGCTCGCACCTCGCTTCCAGCCAAAAGCGCGCAGATAGTTAGCGGTTGAGGCCAGCACATCAGCCTTGCTGCGAATGAGATCACGGCGACCGTCACCATCGCCATCTACGGCATATTTGATGTAGCTGCTAGCTAAAAACTGGGTTTGGCCAATTTCGCCGAACGGGCCGCCAATCATTTTTGATGCCGGAATATCACCACGCTGGATGATTGTCAGCGCCGCGGTCAGTTCATTGGTAAAAAACGGGCCACGGCGGCAATCATAAGCCAGGGTCGCGAGTGATCGAACAATAGAGGATTTGCCGAGAAATCCGCCAAACCCGGTTTCAAGACCCCAGATTGCAACAATCACTTCTTTGGCGACACCGTATTTTTTTTCAATTCGTGCAAGTAGTCGTCTGTTGGATTTCAACCGGCTTTTGGCCCGCCCGATGATGCCGGCTGCACGGAGCTGGTAAAATTGGTCAAATGTTTTTTTGAACGATTTGTGGCTGCGGTCGATACGTATGATCCGCTTGTCGTAAGTCACACCTTTGAGGGCGGCGTTCAATGTTCTTTTATTAATGCCCTGTGCTGCGGCTTCACTGCGATAAATCTTGAGAAAATTGTTAAATCCAGCACCCGTATTGCCACATGGGGCAGCGGAAGCTGGCAAAGCAAACATCAATCCGGCTGCAAGGATCGGGACATAAGCAATTTTACGATAGTTCATAATTATTCCTTTTCGAGAATTGCAGCTGGCAGGTCCTGGGATTGGCACAACCAACAGTACGGTTTAATTCGAATCTTACTATAGGGAACCATTGCGCCAAAGAATATTGCAGGAAGCTCATTCAATCGTTAACAATTATGTCATTGTGTTGTCTAAAGGGTGCAACACCCATGGATTTTCATTTCTTAAGGAGATTGAGATGGCGTATGAAACGCTGAAAGTTGAAACGCGCGGCAAAGTCGGACTGATTACACTCGACCGGCCGAAATCCCTTAACGCATTAAATTCGGCCATGATGGATGAAATGGAAAAGGCCATTCAGGCTTTTGATAGCGATAAAAAAATCGGTTGCATGATCATCACCGGTTCTGAAAAAGCCTTTGCCGCCGGTGCCGATATCAAGGAAATGCAACCGCTGAGTTATGCGGAAGCCTATGATGTTGATTTTTTTGCCGGTTGGGATGCCGTGGTTCGCGCCCGCAAACCGATTATTGCAGCCGTTGCCGGTTATGCACTGGGTGGCGGTTGCGAACTTGCCATGATGTGCGATTTTATTCTCGCAGCTGATACCGCCAAATTTGGCCAGCCTGAAATTTCACTCGGTGTCATGCCGGGGCTTGGCGGCTCGCAAAGGCTTACCCGTTTTGTTGGAAAATCCAAATCCATGGATATGTGTTTGACCGGGCGGATGATGGATGCAGAAGAAGCTGAACGCGCCGGTCTGGTGTCGCGCATTGTGGAAGCCGACGCGCTGGTTGAGGAGGCGATTGCGACCGCCACCAAAATTGCCGATTTTTCCGGATTGTCGGTGCGGATGATCAAGGAAAGTGTCAATCGGTCCTATGAATTGACACTGGCTGAGGGTATCCGCTTTGAACGCAGATTGTTCCATTCGATGTTTGCGTTTGATGACCAAAGCGAAGGAATGGCGGCATTTATCGAGAAGCGCGCGCCGCAATTCAAGGATCATTAATTTGCCGCAATGGAAATTAGTCGATGTGAGTTGAAGATTCGCCGTTGACGATATATCCCGTTAGGCTTATATACCCGCGACCAATTGGGCAGAATACCGGTGAATTTATCGATACTCCGGATTATGTATTTTTGAAATATCGACGGTTTGTTTGAACCGGATTGTCAGAATTACTGCTGCGCATAAAGTTTCGAAACATATTCAAGTGTCAGGAAGGGCTGAAATGGCCAACACAAAGTCGGCAAAAAAAGCCACACGCAAAATTGCAAAACGCACAGAAGTCAACAAATCCCGTCGGACCCGTATGCGCGGTTATATCCGCAAGGTTGAAGAGGCGATTTCATCCGGTGATCAATCCGCTGCACAATCCGCATTGAAAGATGCGCAACCGGTAATCATGAGTGCCGCCACCAAAGGCGATCTGCACAAGAATACTGCGTCGCGCAAGGTTTCCAGGCTTGCAGCCCGGGTCAAGGCCGTATCCGCCTGAAAACATCAGTCCGGCTCCGATGAATTACCATTGAGATAATTGATTCCGCAAACACCAGTTTGCGGAATTTTGATTCATGCGCTGAAATTGCCGTTCAAGTCCTATTTGAATTGCAGATTACGCTCAATCCGCTTCATATCCTGTAATGTGGCGTTGATGCCACGCAGGTTTGCCTCAATTCCGATTTCGTCAATTTGTGCCCGGTATCTCGGCTGCAGCATTTCAATCTCGTATCCTTTGGCATAGACGGCAGTGTTGCGGCGTGCTTCGGCAAGCGCTTTTCGCAACTGATTACGCTGGGCAAGCATACCGCCATAGGCGCGCGCAATCGCTTGAGACATTTCATTTGACCGCCACAACATTCCGCGATCTTTTTCCCGCAGGGCGGCCACTCGCGCTTCGACTGCGATGTCTTCATATTCCTGCCGAACAGGGCTGATGGCTCCCAGCCGGTAAGAAAGCTTGAGTTTACCATAACCGCTGTTTGAGCTGATGCCGCTATCGCCCTGATATCCATAACCGGCGCTGATGCTGACTTTCAATGCTTCCACAGAGCGGCTGCGACGGTCAATTTCCTGCAAGGTCCGTTCAACATCAACCAGTTCGCTGTCCAGTCCGATAATGCGGCCGGTATCCATTTTACCGATCGACGCCCGCCTCAAAGCCTCGGCACGGGCGCGAAATTCATTCGATGCAATGGTTTCAGCATGCTGCATGAGCGCCGTACCCAGTTGCACGGTCATCTCGCCGCTGGTGATATGAGCCTTGATCTTGGCCTTGATTGCATTGAGCTCACCGCGTTTGGATTTGAGAAAGTCAGCCTTTGCCCGGTTTCCCGCAAGGGTCAGGCTTTGCGGCGCGATAATCATCAACCGGGCCAGCCGGTTGGATACCAGATAACGCTTGCAGCGCACGCTTGCAGCCTCTTCCTTGAGCTTTGCACGGGCCAGATCAACAAAATCGTAAGATATGCTGACCCCGCCATTGCCTTCATCATTGATATCGCCAGAGACTGTTGGTGAGCGCAGAATTGCGTTTTGGGCACGGGTGTTTGCATCGAGGTATCGACACCATGCGGAATTTCTGGCGGATTTTGCCACCGGGCGTTTTCCCGGATAAGCCTCACTTGTTGAGACCGCTTCGATAAGGCCGGTAATTGTTTGATTTTTGCGCGGGTTTTTCTTAGCTGCTGTAATTGAGCCGGTTATTATTGGTTTATTGTCGGCAAGCTTTGTATCTCCGGAATTGGCGTTCAGCGAAAGTCCCGGAAATCCGGTCGATGCGCAGCCGGCACTCAATGCCAGTAGTGCCAGAGCGAATGTCTTGCCCAGCAGTTTGCCGGGTGATTTTACCTGCAACACAGCGGGTTTAGAAGAACAGTGGTGGGCGTCCGACATGCAGAAGCTCCTCTTTGATATCATCTGGATTGGATATATTGGCTTCAACAAACACACCGCGAAGCGGTTTGCCGAACAACGGATGAACCGCGTTGGTTTCACCCTGAATTGTATCGCCGACGGTGCCGACTTTTGAACAAAAGACGATTGAAGCAAAACACGAATAGAGCGGGCTGCCCTTTTTGTAATTGTCCGCATTCCCATAAGGAACAAAAAGCACAGTGACAGGTTGTTTGATGGCCCGGCCAATTGGCGTGCTTTTCAGGAACGAAATATTGTTGGTTATGACGTTAAGGCTGTCGGTTGATTGTTTGACGTCCGCCAGTGATGTTTCATAGGCCTGTTTCGACTGGGCTATGGTTGCCTTGGCCTCAATGACCTCGCGGGCGAGGCCGACGAAATCAGACCCAGATGCAACAATCGTGCGAATTTCCGGGCCGGCCATTTCTGATTTAAGCGAGTTGAGGAACAGCAAACGGTTGGCAATCCGGTCGTGTTCAATTTCCTTCAAAGCCAGTTCATTGGAAACCGTTGCCATGCGATGCAGTGTTTCGAGAACCGCAAGTGTGCCGGAATTGTAGGATTTTTCGGTAATGGTGCGTTTTTTGTAGGCTTTTGACAGGTTTTTGACAAAAGCGCCTTGCCGGTTATTGCGATTAAATTTCACAATAACATCTTTCAACCGCTTGATATGTGCCTTGGCTTCGCGTGCCAGTGTGGTTTGTTGCTGGATTTCAAGGTCTATGGTTTTGGCGGATATCGACAACACCAGTTCCGCATCGCGTCGCGCCCGGGCGGTATTGGCAAGGTTGGCCTTTGCAGTATCGAGAATCTGCCGCACCTGGTTCTGGCGCACCTTCAGTTGGCCAATATCACGTTCTGCCCGCATCACCACTTCGTGCCCGCGCGACAGTTCAAACGGCAGCGACCAGCTGCTTGAAGCCATGAAAAACACGATCATGATGCCATAGAACAGGAAGGTCAAAAACAGCGCTGACAGGACGGTGATCGCGGTTTTTTTGTACAGAAAGTTTATCAGCGGCAGAAATTTTTGCCAGGCCTGCTGGTCAATATCTTTTGCCTTGTCTAACGATATGCCGAAACCACTGGTGATTTGCTTTATTGGCGAAGCGGTGGTGGTATTCTCCGGCTGTGTTGAGTTGGCGTTTGCTGGCTGCGCCGGTCTGGCCGGGGCAGTGGTACTTGCTGCCGGGGAATTCTGGGCGGGTTTTGGTGAGACCACCCGGGGAGACTGCGTTTCATCTGTATCGCCCAGTTTTTCTGATGCTGCGACAATGCTTTTCATTATCTGCTGCGGTGCAATAGGAGCCTCGAGAACCTCGTGAATGCCGTGGATTGACCTGAATGAATCACCGGCATCAGCTGCTGCCATAACAATCAGATGTGGAATTTTTTGGCTGGCTGCAAGAGTAACCACATTGAGGTCGCTGGCGCTGCCATGTCGCCGCTGGTCAACCATCACGCAATCAAACGACCGGGTTTCAAGAATCTCGAGAAACTCTTCAACCGAATTTGTGTGTTTAACTTCAATGGGTTCATCCGCACGGCGAAAAACATTGGTGACCCCGGCAAGGTCTGGACCAATGAACATCACAGTGATCGGGCGTTGATCAGCTCTGCGTTCAACGAGGGAAAGATAAGGACTCATCCATTCCCTCCCCCGACCGGCAGGCCGTCTACTGGAGTCGGATTATTTCCCGGTTGTTTTTTTGCCCCGCGGGTTTCCCACGATGTTGTGCCCAGAGTAAACAGGCCAAGCGGGGTCATGGTGACATATATGACAGGAAACACGATTGCCATTGCCAGGAACCATAAACCCGAAGTGCGGGCAAATTCAGGTATCTTGTGTTTGCTGAGTTCATAGGCCACCGCAAATGTGGTGACCAGAATGGCGTGCCAGATCATTGGCAAGATGAAATCCATCTCCATCATTTTGGAGACCAGAAAAATCGGGTAGAAAAACAGCAATGTGCCCATCGACAAATAGTGAATGAGAACAAATGGATTGAATTTGGAAAGATGCGGAATTGCGGTGATCAGATCGATCATGTTTGACCGGCGCCAGCGCAGTTGCTGGTTGAGGTAACCGGCCCATTTTGGCGGCGCCTTGGTGTAACAACGGGCGGTAAAGCACAACCGGGTACTGTAACCGCGCTCGACCAGCTTGCGGGTCAAAAACCGGTCTTCACCATATTTAACCTCGTCGCCGAGGAAGGTGCGGTTTTCGACATCTTTATCGACGGCCAGCAATGCTTCACGTTTATAAAGGGTCAAACAGCCTGAAAGACACATAACGTGGCTATAGGTGTTTTCGATATTTTTCAGGAACTGATAACCGACCCAGTATTTGACCGCCTGCATACGGGTCAGCCAGGTTTCATCTGCGTTGGATACAAAGACACATCCGCCAACAGCATCTACTTTGGCCGTATACATGTGACGCACCAGTTCGCGCACCACATTGTCCTCGACGATCACATCTGAATCCACCGACATCACCAGATCGGACGTCAGGTTGAGGACGGTTTCCTTGATACCGAGGCGTTTGCCCATGTTATGCGGGTTTTGGCGAAGATGCATCCATGGATAACGCTCGACCGCCAGTTTTAGATAATCGAGCGTATCATCGGTTGAGCAATCATCAATGAATACGACAGAGAGTTTGTCGGCCGGATAATCGAGTGCGGCGAATGAATCGGCGGTGCCGAGCACGCTTTCACCTTCACAAAATACCGGGACGACGATGGTAACGCTTGGCCAGGCCTCGGGATCCCTGTTATATTTTTCCTCGGTGCGACGGTCAGAAATTCGCAACAGGGATCCCAGCACGTATCTGTTCGTGAAGACGATCAGTACGAGTAATCCAAACAGCCATTCAACTGTAGTTATTGCCAACATAATTTATCTGGACCCTGCATTTGCCCTGAATTTTTTTGGTTTGCGATTTTTCGCTTAGTGTGTATATGAGGGAAATCGATTGCGATTCAGTGAATAAAAAAAATTGAAACAATATATTTCGGCAATTTAGTAATATATAAACCATCGAATTATCTTTAGCATTACTGTATAGTTAATTGGACAGTTAGTTTCCGATGGGTTAACTTACTGTTTGTTAACTGTAATTAAATTTACCACTGAGAATTAAGGAAATATCAGGCCCGAAAGCGGTAACTAATTGGTGATAAATCGTCACGGATTGCGCAGGGGCTGTCAAAGTGAAAACCGAAAAACAATACGAAGAAAATCCTTTTACCGGGGGCGCATCAAGCTCACTCAGGCTTGTCAATGAATTGCCGCCAACATTGCCAGACCCGGCAAAAGCATCTGTTGCAGTGGTCGGTCTTGGGTATGTTGGCTTGCCGCTGATTTGCGGGTTTTCTGAAAATGCCCGATCCATCGGATTTGATGTTAACGGACAAAAAGTCGACGAGTTAAAAAACGGAATCGACCACACCGGCGAAGTCACCGCAACGGAATTGCTTTCGGCTGATGCCAAATTCACCACCGATCCGGCGGATCTCGGGTTGGCGGATGTCATTATCGTTTGTGTGCCAACGCCGGTAAATTCCCGGAACAGACCCGATTACTCTGCGCTTCTCGGTGCTTCTCGCTCGATTGGCCGCAACATGAAAAAAGGCGCGGTTGTGGTGTTTGAAAGCACTGTTGATCCAGGCACCACGGAAGAACGTTGTTTGCCGCTGATTGAAGAAGCATCCGGCATGCGTGAAGGCATTGATTTTTATCTTGGATATTCGCCCGAACGGATTAATCCGGCGGACCGCACAAGGCGTCTTGCCGATATCAAGAAAATTGTTGCTGGCACTTCGCCCTATGTCACTGATTTTCTGGTCGGGTTATATTCCCGCGTTGTCAGGGTTGGTCTTTTCCCGGCAGCGAACATCAAGGTTGCGGAAGCTGCAAAGATTCTCGAAAACACCCAGCGCGATCTCAACATCGCGTTGATGAATCAGTTGATGACGCTTTATGACAAGATGGGAATTCGCTCGACAGACGTAATTGCTGCCGCCAGTTCGAAATGGAATTTCCACCACTACCGGCCCGGACTGGTTGGCGGTCACTGCATTGCGGTAGATCCCTATTATCTGATTGATGCCGGCAGGCGCCACGGCCTTTCGATGGAACTGGTCTCGGCGGCACGTTCAGTCAATGAATCAACGCCCTATTTTCTGGTTGAAAAGCTGGAGGAGCTGTTTGAGCAAAAAGACATGGCGATCCAGAACAAGCGGGTTTTGGTGCTTGGCCGAACCTTCAAAGAGGACTGCCCGGATACCAGAAACTCCAAGACCTTCAAAATGATGGATTATTTATGGTCGCGTGGCGCGGAAGTGTTCAATTTTGATCCGATTGCCGAGGATGATCATTTCGAGGGCGGTCGTGGCACCCATTTTATTGGCGACCCGCAGGAGCAGGGTTTGTTTGACGCGGTGATTGTTACCCTCGGGCACACCGTATTTCGCGAGCAATTCGATTTGAACACAATGGCCTCGGTCACTAAAAAACACGCTCCAATGATCGACATGCGCGGCATGTATGACAACGGATATGTGGAAGATCATTTCACCTATTGGCGACCTTAACTTCCCTCACCAACCTATAGACTCGATTTATTATCCCTGCCATGATCCAGTTTTCATGACAGGGATGATCGATGCCTGACGTCAGCCTGAATTTTGAATTATCGGAATACCAAAACCGCCTGACGCTGGTTCAAAGTGCCATGGCAAAGCGGAAACTTGATGTTTTGCTGGTGACAGATCCATCGAACATGGCCTGGCTTACCGGCTATGACGGCTGGTCATTTTACACCCATCAATGCGTCATTGTTCTTCATGATCGATCGCCGATCTGGTTTGGCCGCGGCATGGACCGGGCCGGGGCATTGCGCACCGTCTATATGGATGAAGCCGACATCATCGGTTACGAAGACCACTATGTGCAATCGCCTGATCGTCACCCGATGGATGTGTTATCAGCTATCATCGATGACAAAGGCTGGTCGCGTGATTATATCGGCGTTGAGATGGATAACTACTATTTTTCAGCCGCCGCCTACGGGTCTTTGGTAAAACATCTGCCCAATGTGCGGTTCGTTGATACCACCGGACTGGTCAACTGGCAGCGCACTGTCAAATCTCCACGTGAACTCGATTATATGAAAAAGGCAGCCCGCATTGTTGAGGCGATGCATGCACGAATTTATGAAATCATCGAGCCGGGCTTGAAAAAGAATGAACTGGTCGCCGAAATTTACCACACGGCAATCAAGGGTGTTGATGGCGCAGGGGGGGATTATCCGGCGATTGTGCCAATGTTGCCATCGGGCATGGATGCGACCGCACCGCACCTGACCTGGGATGAGCGTCCGCTTAAAGCAGGCGAAGAAACCTTTTTCGAAATTGCCGGATGTCACAAGCGCTATCATTGCCCGTTATCGCGAACGATCTATCTCGGCCGGCCACCGCAGAAATACCTTGATGCGGAATCCGCAGTGCTTGATGCAACCCAGGTCGCGCTGGAAAAGGCAAAACCCGGTAATCTTTGCGAAGACGTGGCGATAGCGTTTTATTCAACGATTGAAAAACACGGATTTTCCAAGGACAGCCGGGTCGGTTATCCGATCGGTCTTTCCTATCCGCCCGACTGGGGAGAGCGGTCGATGAGCCTTCGTCATGATGATAAAACCGTGCTGGAGGAGAATATGACCTTCCATTTCATGCCTGCCCTTTGGTTCGATGATGGTGGCCTGGAGATTACCGAAAGCATTGTGATCACCGCCGGTGGCGCTGAACCGCTGGCCGATGTGCCGCGCAGGTTATTTGTCAAGGATTAAAACGAGGGGCAATATCCATGCGCGATAATCCGATCAAGGCGACCGTTGACTATGAGCTGGATGGCATCCAGCACGGATTTTTGAACCTGCCGCACAGCCGGGACAATTCAGCCTGGGGTTCCATCATGATCCCGGTCACCGTGGTCAAAAATGGCGCAGGACCAACCGCTCTGTTGACCGGGGCCAATCACGGTGATGAGTATGAAGGCCCGGTTGCCCTTTATGATCTTGCCCGGTCGTTAAAGCCAGGCGAAATCAATGGCCGGGTAATCATTGTCCCGGCAATGAACTTTCCCGCTTTCATGGCGGCAAGCCGGGCTTCACCGATTGATGGTGGCAATATGAATCGCAGTTTTCCGGGTAACCCGTCGGGAACTGTGAGCGAAAAAATCGCTGATTATTTCTCCCGCACGCTGGTGCCATTGGCCGATTTTGTGCTTGATTTCCACTCCGGCGGCAAAAGCCTCGACTTTGTGCCTTTTGCCGCCTGCCATCGTTTCGATGATAAAGAGTTTGAAGCCCGGTGCGAGGCGGCAATGATGGCCTTTGCCGCGCCCTGTTGCGTAAAAATGCTCGAGATCGACGGTACCGATATGTACGACACTGAGGTGGAGCGGCAGGAAAAAGTGTTTGTCACCACCGAACTGGGAGGCGGTGGAACCGCTACGCCGCACACCATCAAAATCGCCAAACGGGGTGTGCGGAATTTTCTTGTTCATGCCGGAATATTGGATGGAGTAATTGTTCCGTGTGATGAGCCGGTTGTTCGAATAGACATGGAAGATGATAATTGTTTTATCATTTCGCTTCATGCCGGATTGATTGAATACCATGTTTCACTGGGTGATGAGATTAAATCAGGCGACTTGATCGCCAGTGTCAGCCCGGTTGAGCGAACCGGAGAACCGGTTGTAGAATATCGCGCTCGAACAAACGGCATTCTGATCGCCCGTCATGTGCCGGGGCTTATTCAGACCGGGGATTGTCTGGGGGTGATCGGAAGCGCGGTGTGAAGATTTTCACGCCCCGAAGCTGTTGAAGAACCCCGGGCCCGAACCGATGATCTGATCATCAATCCTGCCAATCGCATTTTCGTCTTTTCCGGCATAGGGAACGCTCAACAGCACATGGCGGATGGCGTTTATGCGGGCACGGCGTTTGTCATTGGAACGCACAATCGTCCACGGCGTATCGGGCTTGTGGGTCTTCTCAAGCATAAGGTTGCGGGCATTGGTATAATCATCCCACTTGACCAGTGCCTTCAGGTCGATCGGCGAGAGTTTCCATGATTTCAGCGGGCTGTGACGGCGGTCGTGAAAGCGTTTCAACTGCATTTCCTGACCGACATTAAGCCAGAACTTGAAAAAATGAATGCCTTCGCGGACGATCATTTTTTCAAAATCCGGGGTTTCGGCCAAAAATTTCTGGTGCTGTTCTTCGCTGCAAAAACCCATAACCGGCTCAACCCCGGCGCGGTTGTACCAGGAGCGGTCGAACATCACCAATTCACCGTCGGTTGGAAAATGCGAGACATATCGCTGGTAATACCATTGCCCACGCTCGGTCTCGCTTGGTTTGCTGAGCGCCACCGTGCGCGCATGGCGGTGGTTCATATAGGCGCGAAAGGCGTTGATGGTGCCGCCCTTGCCGGCGGCATCGCGGCCTTCAAACACAATCATCGCCCGTTCTCCGGTGTCCTGCAGCCAGGCCTGCAGTTTAACCAGTTCAATCTGCAATTCGGTCAGGTTTTTTTCATAGTTGCGGCGCTTCAGTCTTTTGGCATAGATGTATCCACCGGAAGTTGGCGCGTTTTCAGTGACCCAGTCTGGCAGTTGCGGATTGTCAATATCGAAATCTCGTGCCTCGCCGTCAATGGAAATTGTCACCATGAGCTGTTCTCCCTTTGGTTGTTTGTTCAATAGGTAGCGATTTCACGCTATGACGTCCAGACTTTGAATTTACACTTGTTGGCAGGAATGCTATTTACCGCGGCTGTTGTACTTAAAAGGATGCTCCCATGGCACCACCGAAAATTCTGGTTTTCCCGGGTTCAAACCGCTCCGGCTCGATTAATGCACGTTTGGCGGCTGTCATTACCAAAGAGCTTGCCTTGATGGAGGCGGATGTTACCCGAATTTCACTGGAAGACTATTCAATGCCCCTGTTTCACGAGGACTTGCAGACTGAAAAGGGCATTCCTGAAAACGTCATGAAACTGGCCAGGTTGTTTGCCAGCCACCACGGGGTGGTAATCGTAACACCTGAATACAATTCATCTTTGCCGCCCTTGCTCAAAAATACTCTCGACTGGCTGAGCCGCGTATCCAGCGATGGCGGCAAGCCGCTTGCTCCCTATCGTGGTAATTATTTTGCCCTTGCCGCCAGTTCAGGCGGCGGGCTTGGCGGCATTCGTGTATTACCGCATCTGCGTGATATACTGATCAGCATCGGTGCACAGGTGATTACCGAGCAAGTGGCGTTGGGTGATGCCCACAATGCCTATGACGAGATGGATAATCTGAAAGCGGGCAGGAGCCGCGATCTGATGCAAAACCTGTGCAGATCGCTGATCGAAAAAGCCACATGGCACGCGCGGCCATGAACGCGGTTGCTGCCAGAGACAGGCTGATTGTCGGCCTTGATGTGCCAACTGTCGAGCAGGCGTCGCATATTGTCGAAAAACTGGGTGATGTGGTGTCATTCTACAAAATCGGCCACCAACTGGCTTTTGTTGGCGGGCTTGATCTCGCGCATGATCTGAAAGCACAGGGAAAAAGCGTTTTTCTTGATATGAAACTGCTGGACATCGATAACACGGTTGCCAAGGGCGTTGAAAACATCGCAAAAATGGGCGTTGATATGCTGACTATCCACGCCTACCCCAAAGCCATGCAGGCAGCTGTCGATGCGGCTGACGGTTCATCCTTGTGCCTGCTCGCGGTGACGGTTTTGACCTCGATGGATGCGGATGATCTCGCCGATGCGGGCTACCACGACGCCCCCGAGACGCTTGTATTGAAACGCGCCACGCAGGCAAAAGAGGCCGGTATGGGCGGCATCGTTGCTTCTGCGCTTGAGGCAAGGGCCATTAGAGAGGTTATTGGTACTGAAATGGCGCTGGTAACACCGGGCATCAGGCCATCGGGTGCAGATAAAGGCGATCAAAAACGGGTTATGTCGCCCGGAGACGCGCTTTCGGCCGGTGCATCGCATCTGGTTGTTGCAAGACCGGTTGTTGCTGCCGACGATCCGCTGGTTGCGGCGCGACAAATTCTAGGCGAAATGGAATACCAAGGAGAACAACATGCCTAAAGGTTACTGGATTGCCCATGTGCATGTGGAGAATGCCGAGCGTTATCCCGATTATGTTGCGGCAGCAAAACCCGCATTTGAAAAATACGGGGCAAAATTTCTGGCCCGTGGCGGTGAAAGCCACGGCCTTGAAGGCATTCACCGGGCGC
>JALTNS010000246.1 GCA_027000565.1 Rhizobiaceae bacterium
ATTCAAGGTCTACTCGCTCGGCGGGAAGCATGAGCGGGTGCACATCCGCATCACCGACGAAGCAGGGAACGTGCGCGAGTACGTGCGCGACTACTACATAGATGCACCACCTTATGCGAGGCTGACTTACCCAAAACACCTCAGCACTGCTGGACCTGAAGCAAACGGTATCATTAAAGGGGAGGCGTTCTGGAGCGCAAATAAGCCTGTAAAGAAATGTTATTCATGGGGCTACTGCAGCGGTTACACCGGTAGCCCCGTCCTAGTCAGAGTAAACAAGGGCAAATGGCTTTCTGCATCACCAGGAAAGGCTGTGAAGGGTTCTTGTGTTTACACCTGCTATTATTACTATTGGGATGCTTGGAAGGTATTACCAAATCAGGTTCTCTTCCATCCGGGTTGGAATACGGTCGAAATTAAAGTAAAAGACACGCTGGGTAGAGAGGCCGTTTACACCTATAAGGTGTACTACAGCGAGCCGAATACGATAACTTGGAACTTCGACTCCGGAGACTACAGCGCATGGACAATTGCAGGCTTCACAAAGAAGGCGAGGTCACCACCTTATGCCGCACAGGGAAAAGACACGTATTACGACTCATACGGCTTCAAGTTCTACCTCGACGGCGCTCTTCAGCACAGCTATGGAGCGGGGGGATGGAGAAAAAGTGGTAGCGTGACACTTTCAGCAGGCATCCACACTCTGAAATGGGGCATCTGGAGGTGCGGACGCCCTGGCTGTGGGCTCACAAAAGTTGCAGAAGTGCGCATAGGCTTGACAAAGCCTTACAGACTTACCTACTGGTTTGCCAAAGGCACATATACTTGGTACTCTGGGGGCGAGAGGTACTTCTACAACTATGGCAGGCTGGATGACATTGTTATGACGGCGACGAAGTGAAACTGTCCCTTGTTCACAGAGGGAATCATAGAGTCACGGTCTGCAAACAAGAGCAATCCATGAAATATCTTCCATGACCTCTATCTTTGTGATGCTCATATCACCCGCTGTCCACCTTTTCGGATAGAGGTATACCGAACAACCCCAACTCCATCCGCAGATGGAGGGATCCCAGGTCCAGACCCTCCCTACACTATCTAGTGCAGTCCATGATCCAGATGAAGAGTTATAAAAGCGGAGAGGAGATGAACGTTCTTCTATATAACCACTGCCGTCACTCAGTTCAACGGCTGAGATGAACGCACCGCTTGGGGCGCTGTATGTGCCTGTGCCATTTCCTTCCACCAGATTGCATGAGCTCACAGATTCACGCTTTGATAATGTGAGATCGTCGAGGTAGAGTCTCATGTTGTACGTACCGTAGTCTCCACATCCCTCATCACGGTATATATCGTTGCTGCTTGTTGAATATGTGTATGAGAAGTCGTAGAAGCTCCGCATCGGTCCCACGTAGAAGTGGCCCACGTCGGAGTAGCGGGATGTTTCGACCCCTGTCCTACCCCAAGCGGCGAAGTGCTTCACATCAATCCTTGTCAAGCCGGGCGCTATGGTCACAGGCCGGGTATCTCGTCTGCTAAAGTGGTTGGTTCGAATATCAGGGCGGTTTTGGTATGTGTTCAAAAAGTAACATCTGAACATGTCATGATATATCTCGTAACCTCCTTTCCCGTCGCCTGCGAAACCAGATATCTGGAACTTGAGATCTTCTGGCAACTTTCTATCGTCGAAGGTAAAGGACGTGAAGGCTCCGTCGGAGTAATAAACTCTGATACTTCTTGACACAACTCTTCCTGTCTTGTCCCGCGCCTTCACAGTTATTGTGTTCCATCCGCTGTTGAGCAGCAACCTGAGGCTTGCAGCTTCGTACTTGTACCTTGAGTAAACATCGCATCCATTACAGATACGAGTCCCCCAGTAATTTATGCAGTGAGGCTTCACGCACGGAGAACCTGTATCAACCTCTACCTCCGCATTGACAAACTCCCCCCGGGGGCCTGCCACTTTTACCCATCTCGGAACCGCGTTCTCGTTTGCGGCAACGATGTAGCCGTAGACCCATCCGCTTTTCGTCGGGCTGCTGTGATAGCCTCCGTCGGTATGGGATGTGATGATGATTTGAGGCGTTACCGCAGAGGCATCTATCGTTTTTGCGAACTCGCTCACTTGATGCGCAACGTCTGTGACCCTGAAGGTCAGCCTGACGCTCGGTTTTTCAGGTATTAGTCGGAAACGAACCGTTTTGCTCTTCTTCCTTGAGCTGAAGTCCTCAAACACAATCACCTGCCCAGACATGCTGCGAACCCATTTTCCGGTCTTCTCGTCGTACCACTCGATAATTCCGGAATCTGCCTTGATCTCAATCTTGGCAATACCATAGTCGTCGCTGAACTTCGCCTGCAGCACTTGCCTGGGATCGGTCAATTTCGTTGGGATGCTGTCACTCACAAGCACAGGCGGTCTGTTGTCATAGTATACCCTGAACACTCTCCTGGCCGTTCTGCCAGCCATGTCCTTCGCAACAACCGTCACATCGTTGTACCCTGGTTTAAGACCCGCCTCTGAGGGGCTGATGCAGTAGATGCCGCGTGGCGCCACGATGGAAACCTCGTACTCAATGCAGTGTGAGCTGCCGCAGAAAGCATTGTAATGTTCTACCACGTACACGTCCAGCCCACCCGTGAACTCCCAGCTTGTGCCCGATGACATGCTGTTTTCATAGTTTGTCTCCACACCGTTTATCCACACCCGCACGTTGGGCGTGGCAGTCTCAAAGTACTCCCTCAAGCGGTTGCCGTAGAAATAATCATCATGCTTCTTGCTGCCATAGTGCACGAGATCGGGGAGAACAAGTGGATTGGCATTGTCATCACTGACATCAACACACAGCATCGTGGTCTCGCTCACAGCTTCGGAACTCTGGAGCCGTGGCTTTCTTATATAATAATTAACCGCGTTGCAGTATACCTCCCCGTTCTTTTCCGGACAGTCAACATCCGACTCCACGATCTCCTCCACCCTTGATACATTGGTGTAGGAAGGTGAAGCCTCGGCAAGATCATCATCATACTTCTGGTAGCCTTCCTCTCTCGTGGCAACGGCATACCCGACACGCCCAATCACAGGCGGAGCATAATCCCCCGGGAGGTAGAGGTTTTGTATAACGAGGAAGCCGTACTTGCCATTCCACGTCTTTGTGTTTGGGCCAGAGAAGATCCTTGCAGCAGTGAGGATATCCTTCTCCCAATATTCACAATCGCTTGAGTAACCACAACCCTCCATCCACTGATATATTACCCGTTCTGGGAGATGCGGCCCTTGTTCCATTTCATACAGATAAATTCGAACGTTCTTTAAAATCACCCAGCCGCTGCTGAGCTCCAACGGCTCTACCTTGTCGTTGGACAGTACCCACCTGTTACCATAGTACCTGTTAGATTGGGAAGTATCCACCGACTTTTCAACCGTGTATTCAATATCAAATTTGCCAGGAACGGTTTGTTTTCCTGTGCTTTGGAGGTAAAGTTTACCACTTGGAGTGTAAACTTTTATCTCTGGCTCGTTTCCGTTTAGGTAGTCGTTATATGACATATCTCCTCCAGCTTTAATCTCTATGCGATATCCTGTTTGAGTATAAAATGTGCCTTTCTTGTAAATTGGCCAGGGCAACTCATAATACGCCCATCTGCCGTTCTGCAAAATTTGAGGCGTGTACTTCACCCTGACCTGGGCTGTTGCGACTCTCCCCATGCTGTCGTGGGCGCGGACTTGAACTGTGTTCCAGCCCTCAGAGAGCTGGATCGGCGCGGTGGTCCAGGTGGTGGTGCCGCTCGCCAGCTGCCACGCGCCGCCGTTGACGCGGTACTCCACCTTAGTGATGGTGTCCTTAGACCACGCCCTCCCATGGGCGGTTATGTTCCCCTGTAGGGATTCAAGCCCGTCGAACAAATTTGTGGAAAAGAGTAGCATTTAGATGACTCTTTTTATATGGTCTCTTCACACCATATAGTTGGTGAGTTGAGATGAGGCTGAAACACTTGGTAGCGTTGCTCCGCGAGCGCTCCCGCGCGGCGGTTGACACCCCCTTCCTGATACTCGCCTTTTTCATCGTCTGCGCCGTTGCCCTAGCCTTCTTTGTGCGCCACGGCGCGTACGTGTCCAGCGCCCCGGGGGAGCGTGTCGCAGAGCAGGTGAGTTATGGCATGGTGAGCCAAGTCGACCTCCGCGAGATACTAGACAAGGCATACCTTCGCGCGTCACTCGATGCAGGTGCCTCCGGAGGTGACAGGCTCGACGTTGACATGCTCTTCTCCAGGTACGCGTCCGACTGGATCAGAGAGTACTTCAGAGCTCGGGGGGTGCACAACATGTCTGTGGATGTGCGGAGCGCTGCCGTACCAGAGGAGCAGGAGAGGAGCTACGGGAGCGTGACATCGCTGAGATACGGGAGGTACCTCGTGGTGATATCCACCTCCTAACATTGGAGGGAGCAGGCTCTTTTTTATATACCCCTGCTCCTTTGGTTGCTGATGTACTGGCTTATTGCACCTGCGCTTGCGATGCTCGCTGGGAAGTTGGTACCCAATCCAGCAGCGGCGGCACTGGCTGCGGCAGCGTTCGCGGCCGCCTACCTCTCTGCAAGGGAGCATGCGCGCCGCATGGGTCCGGTTGTTGTCAGTTTTCCGGAGGGCCTGCAGGATCCTTTGACGCTCCACATCCTTCAGAGTGTGACCGGCCTCCACCGCCTCCGCCACATCCAGACCACCGTCCGCCGTACCGG
>JALTNS010000247.1:0-15843 GCA_027000565.1 Rhizobiaceae bacterium
CCCCCTCTTTTCCCCCCTCTCATACGTAGATATGCCGGTGTTGACAAAAACACGCCGTCCTTGAACTGAAGCTTCAAAACTCAAGGTATCGGCATGAGCATGCCCTGGCTGACAGTCCGGCCCAACTGGACCACAATCAACAAAAATTACGGTATTACCCTGTACTATCCTGCAGTAACCACTATCAGCTAGACATCCATTTTTGTCAGCACCACCTACATGAAATCCAAGCGACTTCGCATAACGATCAAGTTTCTCCGGAGGCGGCGCAACGCCAAACACTGCATCATTAAAAAACGGAATCTCGCCATCTTGATGGCGCATGAAGCCAGACCATGAAAGCATTCGTTCAATAACGTCTCGCCAATACCCCGGGACCTCTAATTGATATCTATTGTACATGTTTACAAGATCAAGCAGGTCCTCCAGAACAAGCAAATGGTACATAGGGCTTCGCTCATAGTGGCCACCATCCGGAAGAATTTGCATGGGCAATTGATCTTCCAGTATTCGTTCACCCTTCTGTCGCCATGTATCGGCCTCAATTCCATCAAAATAGCTCCCTGCGAATATCAATGCTTTTGCATTGGCAAGCAGATGATTGCCCAACAGATGATACTCAAGCCGGCGGAGCAACCATCTCGCCTGCACGGCAAGACTATGATCTACAGCTGGGGGTAGCCCATTACCGGCCAGCGCCCATTTTATCCAGTTCACGATACGCAGCGACGTTGGATAGGGCTCCCAGCCAGCGCCGGAAGGGGGAGGGTTGTCTTCCACCCACCTGATCAGCAGATCCTTGTGCAGCCCGATACGATCAGCGCCATTGCAGGCCTTCAGATCATCGAAATAATGCAGGTTATACACCCACAAACGGGGGATACCCGACGGATTCCAATCTCCGGGGAAAGAGAGGTCGTGTATTTCATTCAGGAATTCGAAGCACCATCGCCCTCGCAGTGATCCCTTCCCGCATATCGGAGGCAACCACTCTCCAGTTACCTTGCGATGCCGTGGTGCGGGAGCAGTGTCAGGCGACGGCCTGTAAACTCGGAACCACAATCTTGCCAGGATCTGTCGCCATGTCAGATAGCGGATCGTATTGAAATACCAGCTCAACATCCTTCCTGGCAGAGCCTTGCGTCCACATCAATAACCGTTCGACTGATCTCCAGCAGTTCCTCGATCGGTATGGGGCCTGGTTCACCCTTCCGAATCGCCGTGACAAACGCCTGTACGCAGGCCGCCTGCCCCTTGTCCTGTCGCCAGGTACGCATCCCCCGGAAACCGGGCCAGCCTATAGCCCGCAAGCAGCGAAAATTGTCGAGTTGCAGAACGCGACCCGCGCAGAACACCTCCAGTCGCTCTTTCGGGAAACCGGCATGACCGTTGGCGAAATAGTGTACCGTCCCCATGGAACCATCCTCGAATTCAAGGGTGATGGTCGCCTTGTCGTTCACGATGTCGATACCAGGAACGGCACCGACCCTCGACGCGCTGAACCGCTTGATGCACGAGCCAACGAGATAGCGAAGAAGGTCTATGAAATGACAGGCTTCACCCACGATCCTGCCCCCTCCAACCGCCCTGTCCTGGGTCCAGTGCTCCTTTGGAATGGCGCCGGCATTGACCGTCATGACCAGGCATTTGGGCTCATCCACACCATCCAACAGCGCCTTCATCTTTCTCACGTGGGGCGCAAAGCGCCGGTTGAAGCCGACCATCAGTACGGTTTCGGCCCCAGCACTGCGCCTTCCTTGCAATATCTTTTCAATGGCATCGATCTCTTCATGGGAAAGCGCAAGCGGCTTCTCGACGAAAACGTGCTTGCCCGCGGCGAGTGCTTCGCAGACATATCGGGCGTGGGAATCATGGCGTGTGGCGATGACAACCGTGTTGCAACTGTTGCTGCCGATGACCGCCGCCGGATCGGTCGATGCAAGACGAAAACCATGTTTCTTACCGTGGAGTACGCCGCTCACCCCTCCGCTGGTGACAATGGTGTCAAGCTGGACACCACTCTGCTTGAAGGCAGGAATCAGAAATCTGCTTGCATAGTTTCCAGCACCTATAAAGCTCACCACCGGGTTTCCGGGAGATTTCAGAATGGATTCAGATTTGGCAGGCTGCAGAAAAACCTCAGGCTTTCGAATCACTTCTCCATCACGGTCATACTCCAAAACAATCCCCAAATATGGCTCGTCCGTGGTGAGTAGTTGATAGGCTTCATGCGCTCTTCCGATGGGAAACCGGTGAGAAACCAGCGAATGATAATCAATCGTTCCCGCAGCGAGCATGTCCAGCACTGCCTCGAAATTGCGTTGCTCAGTCCAGCGTACATACCCTACAGGGTAATCTTGGCCATGCAACTCATATGCAGGATCATAACGCCCCGGGCCATAGGAGCAGGAAACCTGAAAACTCAGCTCCTTTTTATAAAATTCATTGCGTTCAAGGTTCAGGCCGGTCACACCCACCAGGACGATACGCCCTCTCTTTCGGCACATGGCCGCTGCCTGCCGAACTGGCTGATCACTTTTTGTCGAGGCAGTAATCAGCACACCATCGACACCCCGACCACGGGAAAAGCGAAGCGCAGCTTCCACGGGATCTTCCCCCTGGGCGAGATTCACTGTCTCCGCGCCAAACTTTCTGGCTATGGCAACCTTGGTGGAATCAAGATCCATACCAAGAACACGGCAACCATTGGCACGCAAAAGTTGTACAGTGGCTAACCCAATCAACCCAAGCCCGATTACCACAAATGCTTCACCGAGAGTCGGTTGCGCAAGTCGGATACCCTGTAGTCCGATTGCACCGATCACAGTGAATACCGCCTGTTCATCATCCACTGAATCCGGAATCCTTGCGCAGAGGTTCTTTGGAACTGACACAACTTCGGCATGGGGGCCATTGGAGACCACGCGGTCTCCAACTTCGAAACCCTCAACACCAGCCCCTACCTCAAGGACCACACCGACGTTGCTATAGCCCAAAGGCAAGGGCTGATCGAGCTTGCTTTTGACAGCCTCCCAGGTAGAGAACACGCCATCGGTACGTACTTTATGCAATACCTGCTTCACTTTCTCGGGCTGCTGTCGCGCCTTGTCAATGAAACCGGCCTGCCCAAATTCCACCAGCATGCGCTCCGTGCCTGCGGAAACAAGGCTGACCCGGCTTTGTATCAATAGCTTACCCGCCCCAACGCTGGGGCACGGCACATCGAGCACTACTGTATTGCCTTTTTTTAAGTCCTGTAATATTTGCTTCATTCGACGGCTCGTTCATTATTTGTCATTTGCATAGAGACAAATACTCCCAAAAACAGCGCCCCCAATATCAATGCGTCAAGATATACGAGAGAATATTCCCTAAACCCCAAAATAACAATCGCCGTAGTACCAGCTAATGCGAACACCGATTCTAACGAAGAATAGTTCCCGCACCGTAATCCCATTGCTATCATAGCAAGCATCCCAAGTTCTCCGAGCAAGCCATAGTCGAAATATATGTTTAGGAATAGGTTATGTGTCGTAGCACTAGTCGATCCGAACTTGCTTAGCCCATAGCCACCAATACCGTAACCCAATAGAAATGACAACCAACCACCGTTCACAGCACCATCATTCATGGATCCATCATTCATGGATCCATCATTCATGGATTCATCATTCATGGATTCATCATTCATGGATCCATCATTCATGGCGTCCTCCAACAGGTGAAGTCTTGTTGCAACGGTACTAAAGTCAGTCCAATAATCGATAAACTTCGGCGTAGAAAAACTAATAACAACCGGAGCCAATAACACCGCAACAACAACCACGAATTTACGCCGTGCTTCTTTCTTTAAATATTTTCGGATAACGATCAAAACCAACGAGGCTACGGTTAGCGCTACAAATGCCCCTCTTGAAAAAATAATTACCAACATAGTTGCAATCGGCAGCGACAATGACACATACTTTCTCCATGTAATCCATTCCTTCATAAACAGGAACCCGGCTAGAATCAAAGAGAGCGCAAAGTGGTTTGCTGCCTTGTTTATGTTGCCAATCCAGTCATCCCATGGCAAATATTCCACCATTGAAGGTATATAGCGAGTTCTTAAAATGAACTCATCCCATGCAACATCCCGGAGGAAGGGTAGTTTATTTATTAGAATTGTTGCGGAATATATGTACACAAAAATTCCGGACAACGCATACACCGCCATTCCAGTTACTATCCCCAACAATGCCGGCCTTTGTATCTCTAACAACCATACCGTTCTCGACACGTAGAAAGCGGAAGACAATAGAACAGCGTGAACTATTATCGTAACCAAACTTTGTCGTATAAAATATGATGATATAACCCCAGCCACGATCAACAATACGGCGACCCAATATATATCAACAGTGGGAATTCGGAACCTCTGCACAACAATCAACCATAGCAACAAAAGCACGGCGGGATGAAATAATCTATAGTACTCGCCAACATAGGGCACAAGAAGAAATAGCAAGGCAACGATGGGGACTTCAAAAGACAGCACAATGAACCAGATAGACCACTTGTTTTTATTGACCATCTAATTGCATACTTGGGCAAGAGCATCCACTATTGCACCAACATGGTGCTTCCACGTATAGCGATCGAGAACCTTCCGACGGGCATTATCTCCGAGCTGCTCACACAGTTCCGGCCGCTCCACGAGCAGGCGGATACCGCATACTAGATCATCTACATCACCCGGAGTAGTCAATACGGCGATCGCATCTTCAATAATTCGATCTTTCTTTCCCTTAGTAATCTCGAAAACCTTGAATCCCGGACTAAGCACATCTCCTATCTGTTCCAGATCAGACGCAACAATACCCTTCCCCATCGCCATATACTCGAAGAGTTTTGTCGGCGAACCAAAAAAACGACTACCATCGGCATTGGGGACATGGGGAGACACCAATATATCGGAAGCTGCAAGATAGCGGGGCGCCTGCTGCTGCTCCACAAGACCTGTCAAGGTGACGAACCGTTCGGCTGCCCCACCTTCGATCTCCCTGCGTACTTCCGGCATCCGTAGTCCATCGCCAACAAACATAAAGTGAACCTTCCATTGTTCCAACCATGCAGAATCCTCCTCTGCAAGGCGTCGAACGGCCTTGGCCAGTATCTCTGCTCCATGCCATTGGCCGAATGTTCCTACAAAGGTCACCACTCGTGCGTCCCTTGCGATCCCATACTCCCGGCGCAGTGCGTTGATCTCCTCCCTAGAGTATCTACCAGGGTCAAAAATTTCTGGATCCACACAGTTGGGGTAGACCACGATACGCTCCGGCTCCACACCCCGGCTCAGAAGCTCATCACGCAGCACGTCCGAAATAGTCACCACCAGGTGGGCATGACGAAGAGATGCATTCTCAGCCATTACTGCCAAGTCGTGGTAGCGCAACGGATTACCCCAGTGTTTTGCAATCCACGCCTCGGAGCCGTTGTACTCCAGCACTAGGGGAACACGATAGCGTCGAGATAGAATCACCCCGGCATAATTGGCTACCGAAAGACGCTGATAGATGAAGTCAGGCTCGATCGGAACTGGCGATCGACTCACCTGGGCTGTGAACATTTCCTGAAAACGGTAGTAATTGAGCTCTGACGGCAAACCAAAGACCTGGGGCGGCTCTACCCTAAAAAAACGCACCTCGTCTTTCAGCATTACTGGTTCTTCCGCCGCCGCGAACACCAATCCATAGCCATGATCCAGAAGGCCGTTCACAACACCGGCAATGTGGCCGACGGACCCTCCAGCCTTCACGCCAAACCATAGGTTGGTCTTGAGGTAAAGTACCTCACCAGCCTCTTCAGGCAGGCTTACGTCGATTCGGGAAGCCTCAAGAAGCCGCCTCAGTTCACGTCGGCAACGGTACATGCTACGCCGCGAAGCAACGGAAGCACCCAACATGCGGAAAAAATGAAAAACCGCCGTCCCACGGGACACAGCCTCTTGGCGCAGGTCTGGGTGGATCACCTGGATTCTACGGGAGGAGGAGGCTGCTGCTAGCGTCTCCAGTACCGGCAGCAGCGCCAAGCTGTTGGCATCCTCCAAGGGAATCACCATCATTCTTCCCGTCCCATCCCAAAGCGTGCGAAATAGATTGCCAAGAGACCGGCGCCTAAGCTCAGCCACGCTCAGATACTCGGGCTCGCCACCCAGAAGCGCCTCCAAACGGCGCCTGTAATCTGAAGAGAGAGGATAACCGACTAACGCACGGATCTCCCTGTCATACTTAATCATCTCTCATTTCCCGAATTACCTGCCACAGATTTGACATTCTTATTTTTCATATACCGAGCTCCCACGAATTTCACCGCAGCTATTTTTCGTTCAAAAAACAGGCTAATAAAAAGTAGATCCGGTTCACCCTTTTCCGTTCTAAGGGCATGTCCAACGCGTGGCGATGGGAGCTTCAATATGGCAATCTCTTTATATTCTCCTTCGATGTTTTTGAAAATCCTCACATCCCCCAGATCAGTGCGAGATTTCAGGGATAGGCCAGCTCCATAATTCAGGACTGCAATCTCATCCAGGCCATCACCATCAAAGTCTCCACTAACCACATCCGTAGGATGTATTCCAGCCGGAAAATAACGTACCGGTCGAAAAAAGCCCTTTTCGTCGACCTCTACAACAGCTACAGCTCCTTTGTGTGGTGAGTCTAAATCACACGGGTCACCCCCCCAAAGTGCAATCAACACATCATACTTACCTTCTCCACGTGCCTGAGCGACAGCAATTGAGGATCGGCTCAAGCCGTCTATTTCGATTGTTCGCTCTACCGCATATTTACTATCGCGTCCCCGCGACAATACGGATATCGCCGCGCACTGACGCTGACCTATCAATATCTTTGGATACTCACCTTCGACTACCGAAGGAAGTAGCGCGACGCCAATGGGCTGAATCTTCGTAGAGGCATGCTGAGAAAGCCTAACTGGATAAAAATCGGTATTGCAGATTGTATCTAGATCAGAGCCGGTTTCAGCGATCCATACCTGATCAGCATCTCGATCTGTAACCACTAACAGTAATTTATTATGGGCAATCTTACACGATGCCAAACCTCTATATCCATGATGCCCTCTACGACTCAACAGCTTTTCGCCTACATCGTCAATCTTCATATTTGTAAGCTCGCTGTTGAAGATATTTGGATCCAGACGATAGAGAGTGGACTCAGAAACATACTCGTGGGTGGCATCGAAATTGAAGGTACCAACCATTACAAGCTGAGTAGCATCGCTTTTGGGCCCATGGATGCACGACACCATCATCGGTGCACTTTTTCTTGGGAAATGGATCCTTCTGCGCGGTCCAAATCGCGCTCCACTGAAGTTTATTATGGATACAGTATCATCTCCCACATCGGCGGTAATTAATTGCACACCATGCACATGATCAATTTTGCTCGAAATGCTCCTTGTTGCATAACCGATATTACCTATCGCTAGAACCCGATAATCGCCGAGCCCTCGCCACTTCTCTTTTCTGAGCAAACCTGTTGCGATTCCCCGCTTATGCAGCGCCACCCGAATGGATAGCCGAAGCTGGCCATAGATCATCCTAACGTAGATAATCAGGGTATCCCATCCATACTGAGCAACCACACCGATCCCGTGTTTACCTATGCTACGAAAGATTCTTCTGATCACTGTCATGGTAACAATAACCGCAATATACACTGTCGTATTAATTGTATACGTCGGCAGACTGAAAACTCATAAATTGCGTACTATTACCCCTCCACCATGGCAGAGCTTTACGCAGAAAATCCAGTCTCGTATCCCTGATAACAGGAAAATGTTTGCGGTATAGAACTCGGTCCTGTGAGATATCGCATATCATCAACTCATTCCGATCAGAAACACTAAACGCATATATATCACCGTGAATCTGATGCACATCATGCAACCATCTAGAATTAATTCCATAACGTCTAGCCACCCCTCCCTTATCATCAAGAAACACCAGGCAACCAGTCGTGCTGTCTGCAAAATATATTTGCCCATCGGAAGAACGCTTCACACCATGGCAACCTACGAACCCCCTGATTATCTCACGATAACCGTCGCCACCGGGCCGAAATTCTCCTATTGCACCCTGGATTAGAGCCGATACCAATATCGCGCCATTCTCATCAGGCCATGCCCCATTAACATGTGTTACCTGGATATCATTGTGAATGTAATGAGCACGCAGGTCACTATTCTCGTCTATAGGATAGTTGACCCCATATATCTCCTCAGGCATGCGCCGCACAGCAATAAGTTTTCCTGCATCCACGTCGAACTCAATCACTGCATCTGGTGCAGAACAAGAAACATAGGCCACGCCGTTCCGTCCTAATGCTACAGTATGAACCCCTGCAAACAATCCGTGGTCATATATCGCTTTACAGCGTCTTTCCTTAATGTTTTCCCTCGTTATTTCGATTATCGGCCGGGGAAACTCCCATACCTCAAGCATGCTCTCATAGCCAATCAAGAGTTCATTTTCTGACTTCTGTACGACGTGCTGCATCTTCCTCTTATCCTTGACTACACCAGCGGGATACACATGCAGCACGCCTCCATCCATATACAAGTGAAAAATACTCAATATGCCTTCATAAGTATCATACTCACTCGTGGGCGCGAGAGACTCCAGAGGCGGCAACTTTTTGAGCCGGTTTGGATCGGCATATCGCTTTGTAAGATAGTTTACTGAGCAGAGTGACAAATCTGTAACACGCCCTGAATGAGTAAGAAACAGGGTTCCGAGTCTAGTTCGCATTTTTTGCTATTCTCCTACCGAAACAGCGCAATGGAATGTTCTGAATGGATCCCGATCAAGCGAAATATCCGACCTCCCGCCATCATCATTTCCAATGTGTTCTCATGACTCGAAACCCACACACTTCAAAGCCTTGTATCGATGCACCTATAACAGCGATAATAAGGGTCTAAGCATCGGCCATCTTCCATTCCCTATACAAAAGGACAAGATTCAATAGTGCCACCAGCGCAATAGCGGAGCTGGATGCCATCGCTGCGCCGCTAATCCCGTAAGATGGGATCAATATCCAGTTCAGGAAGAGATTGACCAAAAATCCAATTCCCCAATTCCATAGCACTCCCTTATGATAACCATCACTCGTTAATGCCTTTCTCACTATAATTTCACCACTCATCGCCAAAAGCCCGGGAAGTAGACAGACAAAAGCTTTCGCTGCCGCAACGAAATCAACACCAAACAGGAAAGTCACGATCCATTCACTAAGTGGCATCGCCAGCATCGCCGCCAGCACCATGATTGCCGATACTGCCGCTCCGTATCGCACCCCCAGCAGGATTCGCTCCCGTATATCATGCATCCCGCACATCTTGGCGAACACCAATGTCGCGGCAACTGTCGGAAGGATATACATCATATTTATTAGGCTCATGGCTATCGCATATTGTCCGGTTTCTCTGTCGCCACGAAAATGACTTACCATCAACGTATCTACACGAAATACAAGAAATGAAAATATTGTCGAAATATATGCCTTAAATCCGTAACTCAGTGATCGCCCCAATAAGTCTATTGAGATGGAGAAACGGGTGTTTCCATGGCGAAACACCCAGATCATTAGAGCGCACACCCCTATGATTTGTGTTACTATAGTAACAGCATATATTAGTGTGACTTCAGCTATACCTTCAACTACAATTACCGCCATCATCATCAGGCCAGAAAGGCTGACAATCAACTCCACCGTGTTTATGGGCTTGACCTCTTGTAGCCCCAAGATGATGTTTTGCAGTTGCATATACAACAAAGCTATAGGCACAGCAGATAGAGCCAGCACTAATATTACACCCTTCAGTGGAGCGTTATCCCCCAGATAATGAAATCCCACCCAAATAACAATGCACACAGGAATAGAAATGAGCGATAACAAGATTGCGTTGCCGCTAAGCGCCCCTACCGCTCTACCATCCGTGCGTGCTACGTAATAGGTGTTAGCGGAGTGCAGCCCAAGATTCGCGATCTGTACGATAATCCCAGACACCGCAGATGCGACAGCAAACACACCTCGCCCTTCCGGCCCCAACCCACGGGCAATTAACACGGACGTTAGTAATGAGATCGTTAATTGCCCTATTCGCGCAGCGAAAGTCTGACCGATCTTTATAATCAGATCGGATTTCCATGCAGAATGGAAAAGCTGATGTAACTTCACACTAAGATGCGCAAGCCAACAACACTGATTGGGTTATGATCGCACACGCAGCATCACTTGACTGCACGCACCATTAAATACCACCCCCCAAAACCAAGAAATGATTCAAGCCAATACCTTGGCACTTTTTTCATAAAACAACTCAGGTAGGAAAAATGAGACTCCTCAACGTGGCACGATCTGATCTCTATTTCTCTAAATCCAGAGAACATCCTTTTGAGTTCCCTTCGACTGTAAACCTTTACTAAAGGCATCGCAGATCCTCGATCACTCCGATACTCTACCTCGGACAAAAGCCGCTTATAACCCTTACGCCAGAGCCCTCTGTGGATTATCCCGTTGGTCAATATGGTCTGAACCCAATAAAACCATGAATTCCGGTGATACATACCAATCATTGCAGTTCCTCCCGGTCGTAGCACCCTTAAAATTTCTTCAATTGCCTTGTAGGTATGCGGGGTGTGATGTAAGACACCAAATGAATATACTAAATCGAAGCATTCATTTTTCAGAGGGAGTTTTTCTGCATCTCCATATATCGGGATAGTCACGAGGCCTTCCAATATGAGATGCTTTATGGTCTCCCGGAGATGGGTACTGCTTAAATCGACAGCCACCATGCGGTTTCCGTTCATGGCAAAACGATAATGGTCACTTCCAAGGCCGACCCCTATTTCAAGGATATCCTTAGATTTCCATTCATTAAATCTAACCAACTCATTGAACCATGGCGCATAAACACTATAACGGTGGGCGCGTATGGCGCGATAGTATTCGAGTGTGCCGGGTTTTAGACCCTGCACGGTGTTGGTGCCACAAGGATCTTGATCCCATTGCCTCTGAATTTCGAGTTTATCTTTTTCCAACTTCTTTTTCCCATGCCATTAAATCTAGTGGAATACACAGCGTCACGCCCTCAAATCCATGGATATATTTAGGATGAATCGTGCCGGCAGTTCACCGTTCCATCTCCAGACAAGACGTACGACCCGCTCGAAATGACCGTAGCATGCTGAGACGCGTCCCATCCCCGTTTCCAGTTCGAATCCCTCACCCGCCCACTGCAAATTGGCCCTCTTTCCATCATGCATGGTTAGTTCCACTGCCTCTTTTCCGGTTGACCTGATTGAAACGCCAGGAGCTAAGTGGAGTGGAATCTCAATCCGGTGCGCCCCTTCTCCTTCGAACAAGTCTGTAACCGTCAACTTGTGTTTCCCATGATCCAATATTACTGTCCTTTCCACCCTGACCGGTGGTACCAATCGCCGGTAGCCGCCGTGTGAGGCCCGCAATACAGTTCTTTCTACCCCTGGCTCCCACTCTGATACCTCCGGCCATGCATCATAATGGAGATTCCAGAGATAATCAGATCGTATAAAACGGTTGATCTCTTCACCATCCACCATCGGCGTATTGTGATAGGCGGTAGAGCGAAAACGGTTGCGCTCTTCATAGGAGGCGGTATAGAGGTAGGCGCCGCAATCGGAGATCAGCTTGACACCGGCGAGAACCGCCTCGAATGAGAGACAATCATTGTGACCGTGGCCACCCCGTCCGGCAAGGCCCACGGGAGCACAGTCGACAAAAACGTGATCCCGACCTTGGCGCAGGATATAGTACCCACCTTCGGGAAAGGCGATGGATGAACCGGAAACCGGCTTATCCCGTTCCGGGACAGTCTTCGCCGCATCAACGCCAAGCAGCCAGACAATCTCCGCCCTGGAACCGGAGAAAGCCGTTTGCAACGCATTTACCCCCCAAGCTGTCCCCACGATACCCAGCAGATAGCGGTGGTCGTTAATCCCCTGACCTCCGAATGGTAGCGCCCGAGCGTCGTCGGCATCACCAATCAGGGGAGCGTTGCCGTCTGGCTGGGTATAGGCTTCCGTGAAGCGGGCCATGGCGATTACTCGGTCCCGATAGGAGTAGGGCGTCTCATAACCCCGTTTCTCGCGGTAAAGCGCAGGGAGGAGAAAAAGCTCCAGCACCAGGCGGTGATAAGCTATCGAACCCTCGTAATCGACACCGTCTGCAGTCACTTGGCGGGGCAACTCCTCCTGCAGGATCTTCCAACCCGTATCCAGCCACCGGGCAGCCTGGCGAGACCCCGAGAAGAATAATCCGGCGAATACAAGTCCCGCAGCGTTGGCGGTGTAATGGTTTCCATTAATATCCGACCGCTCCAGATGTCGGGCGGTGAAATCCCCATGCATGTAGAGGGTACACAGGAAGCGCTCGCGGAATGCGGAATCACTCCATGCGGCACTCTCACAAAACACGTGGAACAACCAGCTCCAGGAGAGAATGCGCAGGGCCACCTCCATGGTGCAAGCCCAGTTCACCGACCCGGCGTAGGGGTTCTCCTCGATCCAGTGAGACAGCAAGTCCCGCACGGCGATGGCGTACTTTTCATCACCCGTTAAGAGATATGCCTGTCCTGCAGGTATTGCCCATTGCAGTCGTGAAACCTCCCAAGGGAATTTCACGTCACTTGGCCGATCCGGGTTGTTGTAGTCAATGGAACGGAAATAGGCCAGTGGCCAGCGGATACCGGTCTTGTAATCCTTCAGCCAATCAATCTTGTCGCCTAGAGAAACCAATCCGGATCCCAGAAGATCAACCTCATGCCTCACGGCTTGTTCGGCTAATCTGAGGATACGCACCGCGTCACCCGGACAGAGCTGATCATAGGTTTCGAGATCTACCGGCTCCACTGGTGACACGTAAGAATTTTGCCCCAGGCGCATCCAAAGGGCATCAAGATCCGGCACGCCGAACAGCCGCGCCAGTCGTCCTCCGGTCATTCGGCGGGCACGGGCCGGAGCGAGAAACCGCTCCAGTTCCGCCCGCAACTCGTCGCCGAGACGCCGCAGGATCACCCTTGGTGGCTTGCGTAGTCCCCGGCGGATCAAGCCCAACCAGACCCTGCTCATGCGGCGACCGCCGTTCGTTGATCAACCCAGTAGTCGTACCATGAGGTCAGATTGAAAAGGGTCCAGATATAAAGGCTGTTATCGGCCCGTCCCATCCGATGATCGGAGATCAGCCGAGAAATGTACTCAAGGTTAAAATATCCTCTTTCCATCAATCTGGATCCCAGGACCCCCTTCTCCACCTGTCGACCGAAATCTCCACGCAACCACTGCGCCATGGGAGCTCCAAATCCCATTTTCTTTCGATAGATTATTTCATTGGGAATTAAGCCCTCAACAGCCTTCTTGAGAAGATATTTCGGTATACCGTTTCTGACCTTCCATTCCATCGGGATGTCCATCGTGAATTCTACGAATTTGTGATCTAGAAACGGTACCCTTGCCTCCAGGGCAACCGACATCGATATCTTGTCTACGCGCATGAGGAGCAACTCGGGAAGCCGGAGTTTAAACTCGTTGTAAATCATTCGTGTCAGGACATCCGCGTCTGGATACTCATCGGACAGCCGATCCTGAAAGGAACGAATAATATTGAAGGTGTCCGCAACCAAGTAACTCGTAGGCAAAAGACCACAGTCTAGAATCGCCTGTGGAACTTCAGCTGACGAAATGGTTCCTTCATTGACGAGTTGTTCCTTGAGAAGATCCCAGAATACAGTCGCCCCGCTCCAGAAGTGTTCACGATCATTCGCCGCACGCTGAATGATATCCGCATAGATCATCAATCCCGGCTTCAGGGCGGCGACACCTCTCGCCAATGCGGCAATTCCGTGTTGCAGCGGCTTGGGAAACCATCGTCTGAAGGGCTGCCAGTATTTTTCATACAAGCGAAGATACCCCATGTAACTCGCATAGCCTGAAAACTGCTCATCAGCACCCTCGCCAACTTGTATTACCTTTGCACCGGATTCACGCGCCAGTTTGGAAACGTAGTAGAGAGGAATGCAAACCCAATCCGCAATCGGCTCGTCCTGATGGTGGATGAGGTCATCCAAATAGCCGACCATGTCCTTTTCTTCAATAAGAATGACATGGTGGTTGGTTTTGAATTTTTTGGCGACGAGTTCCGCATGCTCAAGCTCGTTCAGATGCCTGTAATCACGAAACCCGACGGTAAAGGTGTCCAATTGTTCCGTGTAACGGCTCATCAACGCGACGTTGGTGGATGAATCAACTCCGCCAGAAAGGAATACTCCAAAGGGCACATCTGACATCATGCGTTTTTTAACCGCCTGATCGAGGCGTTCACGGATTCCTTGCAGGTAGAAATCTTCCGCCGCCTTCTCGGATAGCCCTTTCAGTTCGGATGGATCAATACCCGAACCGGGGAGCGCATCCCAATAACGATGCGCTTTTAATTTGCCATGCTGATCGATTTGAAGATAAAACCCCGCTGGCAGCTTGTAGATGCCCTTGAACATGGTCATTGGCGCGGGTGTGGTAAGGAACGAGAGATAGTGGTACATGGCCATGGGGTCCACATCCCGCTCTACCTCGGGATCCGCCAGAATCGCCTTGATCTCGGAGGCGAAACGAAGGCTCCCGCCCTGCAGGGTGAAATAGAGCGGCTTGACGCCCACGCGGTCACGGATCAGAGTTAGAAGTTGACGCTTTTCGTCCCAGATGCCGATCCCGAACATTCCCTCAAGGCGAGTCAGTAGCCCTTCGATTCCCCACTCCTCATAACCATGAACCAGCACTTCGGTATCAGAGTGATCGGTCTTGAATCTATGTCCAGCCTGTTCCAGCTCCTTCCGGAGGTTCAGATGATTGTAGATCTCCCCATTGAAAGTAATCCAGATCGACCCATCCTCATTACACATGGGCTGAGCCGCACGTGGATCGAGATCTATGATCGAGAGGCGCCTGTGCGACAATCCAACCTTTCCATCATCTGATATCCAAATCCCCTCACCATCCGGTCCTCGGTGAGTCATGGCATCTCGCATTTCAACGAGAATCTCTCTTTCTATATTTTTCTCATGGGTATATGAGAAAATACCGGCAATTCCACACATATTAACCGTCTCAAAATAGCCCTTATGCAGCTGCGCATTCAGTAGTCGGTGCCTTGAAATACGATCGTACTCTTTAGGGCGTCTTCTGAATGAATCGAAGATATGGAATCACTTCCCGCTTCAGCTGTTCGATGCTGACAATGGCCTTTCTCCCCAAGGAGTTGTTCTTGAGATCGTTCCACACGAACTCGTCAGGATTGAGCTCCGGAGAGTACGGCGGCAGAAAAAACAGCTCAAGGCGATCCGTGACGGTTTCCAAGAACTTACTCACTTTCTTCGCCTTGTGACTGGGATGCCCGTCGACGATCAGGAACACCTTGCGGTCCGTGCTCTTGATCATCCGCTGCAGGAAATCGATGAAAACCCCGGCATTCACCCGCCCCTTGACGCACATGAAACGAAAACCTCCCCGCGAATTGACCGCAGAGATGAGGTTCAGTCCAAAGCGCGCTCCCGTACTGGAAACGATCTGCGTTCTGCCCTTGGGTGACCAGGTGGTGCCCGCATGGGCATCGGATCGAATCCCAGCCTCGTCGGCAAACCAGATTTCCGCGTTCTCCCGCTTCGCCCGCGCACGTATAACCGGATATTCGTTTCGCATCCAATGCTCGACATGCTCCGGAGATTGCTGATACGCACGCCACAGCG
>JALTNS010000247.1:15853-16705 GCA_027000565.1 Rhizobiaceae bacterium
CTGCACCTGAGCGACTGCCTGGCGCCTGAACTGGGTGAGCTCTTGATGCGTCAGTCTGCGGAGGTCTGTCTTCTTGGCCATGCGGCTAGTTTAGTATAGTTCTGACAATTATGCACCTTTTAGTATCTTGACAAACATCGGTATAGCCGGATATTCGTTTCGCATCCAATGCTCGACATGCTCCGGAGATTGCTGATACGCACGCCACAGCGGCCTCTGCGCCGACAGCCCGAGCTGCTTGAGAAGACGGCAGACCGAAGCCTTGCTCAAACTCACACCAAGATGCTTCTCGATCAGTTCCTTGACCAGCCTGCTCGTCCACAGAACGAACGGAAACCTGTATTGATCCGGCGTCTTACGCGTGATCGCTTCATACAGCCACTTCATCGCCTTGGCATCCAGCTTGGGCTTGCGACCACCACGCTTCCTGGCATCAAGCGCATCCCATCCACCGCCACGATAAAGCGCTAGCCAGTTGTAGACCGTAACACGGGTAACACCTAGGATCCGGGCCACGTCTTCAGGCGATTCTCCATTCTGAACCGCCATGACACCCCGCTTGCGAAGCTCCGTAAGTTCCTTATGACGCAGCTTGCGTGCATCCGTGGTATTCATGTGCACATTCTACAACAGATGCAATCATGTATAAACAATTATGAGACGGTTAATATACTTCCAGTCTTTTCCCAACCCAGTTTTTAGCCAATGCCGATGATAAATTATTGAGGAAACTCTGATTAATTCGCCATTTTCGGCATAATATCGAAAACCGCATCAACCTGCCTGGAGAGCCACGCATGCGCCAGACCAGCTTTGCCGAAGGCAGCTTTGAACGTCACCGCAAGCCCACGC
>JALTNS010000248.1 GCA_027000565.1 Rhizobiaceae bacterium
CCCATGATCTCGGCGTGGTCGCTAATATGGCCGATGAGGTGGTGGTGATTTACCATGGCCAGATCATGGAAGCGGGAACGCTGGAGGACATTTTCCAAAACCCTCAACATCAATATCTCAAGGCCTTGCTGAATGCGGTGCCTACCTTGCACATGGCTGCAGATGAAAAACTGCAATCCCTGCGGGACATTGACCATGTTGTTCCAAAATCGATGGAACGCCAGACAGAACTCGTGGTTTCTGACAAAAGCAAACCCCTGTTATCGGTGCGTAATTTGCATCGGACTTTTACAATCAAAAAACAGGGCATGTTTTTTGGCACCAAAACCAGTTCGGTAACGGCAGTCAGCCATATGAGTTTTGATGTGCGCCGCGGTGAATGTTTTGGCCTTGTTGGTGAAAGTGGTTGTGGCAAGACTACGACAATCAAGATGATCATGCGGGCGCTGACACCCAATGAAGGCAAAATCATTTTTAATGATGGCAAGAAGGACCAGAACATTCTTGAAATGAAGGGAGAGAAACTAAAACAGTTTCGGAAATCCATGCAGATGGTTTTCCAGGACCCGTTTTCTTCACTCAGCCCACGCTCGACGGTTTTAACTATTTTACGCGAACCCTTGCAAATTCATAATATCGGCAATGCCCGCGAACAGGCTGAATATGCTGCTGAATTGCTGCAAATGGTTGGGCTTCAACCAAGTTATCTCAACCGCTATCCACATTCGTTTTCAGGTGGCCAGCGCCAGCGCATCGGTATTGCCCGGGCATTGGCACTGAGGCCGGAACTATTGATCTGCGATGAACCGGTTTCTGCCCTGGATGTTTCCGTTCAGGCACAGGTGCTTAATCTGATGAAACAGCTACAGCAGGATTTGGGGCTGACATATATTTTCATCTCTCATAATCTGGCTGTCATTCGCTATATTGCAGACCGCATTGGAGTCATGTTCAAGGGACAATTGGTTGAACTTGCCAGCCGCGATGAACTGTTTTCAAACCCCCTCCACCCATATACAAAGGCATTGCTTGATGTTGTGCCCCATGCGGATCTCGATCATCCGCTGGATTTTGACCGGTTAAATCGCGAAATGGTTACCGAGGGCAGGGATTGGGGTGATCACTTTATCAGCCAGGAGGATGGTGCTGATATGGACATGCTGGAAATAAACAACAATCATAGCATATTGGTAAAATCCGGAACACCGGTACAACAGCTCGGGGGAGCGTAATGAAAAAACTGTTTACTGCATTTGCGGCAACTATCGCAATCACATCAATGTCAGCCCTGATCGGGCTTTCTACAGCAATGGCGGCGCCTCCCGATGAGCCCCGTATCATCGACATGGAAGCTATTGGCAAAAGTGTTGGCCAGCGTGGCGGCTCCATTCGGATTTTGATGGCCAAGCCAAAAGACATTCGAATGATGGTCATTTATTCCGGCGCCCGGCTTGTGACCTATGATGACAGCTTCAAACTTGCCCCCGACATTTTGAAATCTGTCGACGTGGTCGAGGGAAGAATTTTTACCCTGCGTATTCGCAAGGGACACAAATGGTCGGATGGACAGCCGTTTACATCCGAAGATTTCCGATACTACTGGGAAGATGTGGCCAATAATAAAGAACTGTCACGCGGTGGCCTGAGCAATAAATTGCTGGTCAACGGCAAGGGACCCAAATTCGAAGTGCTTGATGAACTTACTGTTCGATACACTTGGGAATCAGCCAATCCACTGTTTTTAACCGCCCTTGCCGGTGCGCGACCGCTTTATATCTACAAACCTGCCCATTACATGAAACAGTTTCATGCAAAATATCAGGACAAGGCAGTCTTGGATAAAATGGTTGCTGACAACAATGTACAAAAGTGGTCATCGCTTCATATTCGCAAAGGTCGTCAGTATCGGCCGGAAAATCCCGACATGCCAACCTTGCAGCCGTGGATGAATACAACTTCGCCACCATCTGAACGCTATGTTTTCAAACGCAATCCAAATTTCCACCGGATCGATAACAAGGGCACCCAATTGCCCTATCTCGACGAGGTGATCATGAACATGTCGTCTTCGGCCATCATTCCAGCAAAAACCGGTGGCGGAGAATCTGATCTTCAGGCGCGGTATTTGCGTTTTGACAATTATGCCTTCCTGAAAAAAGGGGCTCAGACTCATAAGTACAAAGTCTACCTGTGGCCCAATGGCAAGGGTTCGCAAATGACAATCCTGCCAAACATGAATGTGACAGATCCGGTCTGGCGCAAAGTCATGCAGGATGTTCGGGTAAGGCGCGCCTTGTCTCTTGGCATAAACCGTTCCGAGATCAACGAAGCCATTTATTTCGGACTGGCCAAGGAAACCGGCAATTCGGTCTTGCCCTCAAGCCCGCTTTACAAGGAAAAATATGCGCTTGCCTGGGCTGATTATGACGTCGACAAAGCCAATGAATTACTCGATGCAGCCGGACTTGACCAAAGATCAGCCGATGATATTCGGCTTTTACCCGACGGTCGTGAGATGGTGATTACCGTTGAAACAGCTGGTGAAAGCACGGAAGAAACCGACGTTCTTCAACTGATCACCGAACATTGGCTGGAACTTGGCATCAAGTTGTTTTCCAAACCAACCCAGCGCGATATCCTGCGCCGACGGATCACCAATGGTGATACCTTGATGTCGGTTTGGTCGGGGCTCAATCGCGGTCTTGCAACACCCGATATGAATCCGGAAGAACTGGCACCAATTTCTCCTCTGCAGGGCACCTGGCCTAAATGGGGTCAATATTACGAAACCAAGGGTGTTGCCGGTGAACCGCCAAGCCTGCCTGAAGTCATCAGGCTTTCCGAGCTTTATCAGGTATGGCGCAATGCAACATCGATTGAAGGTCAAACAAAGGCCTGGGATGAAATGTTGTCGATATTCACTGACCAAGTCTACACAATTGGCATTGTCAGCGGAACCTTGCAGCCGGTGGTAGTCAATGGTCGTCTGCGAAATGTCCCGACCGAAGGAATATATTCGTTCGAACCAACCGCCTATTTTGGACATTATCTTCCCGATACATTCTGGCTGGCGCCAAAATGATGATAAGCCCAAGAGCAATAACAAGACGGGAAATCTGATCCGGTGTTAAAATACACTCTTTATCGGATTGTTGCCATGGTGCCCACATTGCTGATTGCCAGCATTGTGATCTTCACTATTATTGAGCTACCACCAGGCGACTACTTTGAAAGTTATGTTGCGGAGCTGCAAGCGGCCGGTGAAAGTGTCGATCCCAAGCGGATAGAATATCTGCGTGAAGAATATGGCTTTGACCGTCCGCTTTACGAGCGATATTTCGTTTGGGCTACCGGCATGTTACAGGGCGATTTCGGATATTCCTTTGAACACGAGCGCCCGGTGACAGAGGTTGTTGGTGATCGGCTCTATTTGACCATAATCGTATCATTTGTGACAATTATCTTTACCTGGCTGATTGCGTTTCCAATTGGTATTTATTCCGCCACCCATCAATATTCGTGGGGTGATTACGGGTTGACCTTTGTCGGCCTGCTTGGCCTTGCCACCCCGAATTTTCTGCTGGCTCTGGTGATGATGTATCTGGCCAATGTCTGGTTTGGCACAACCATTGGCGGTTTGATGGACCAAAGGTTGATTGACCAGCCGATGAGCTGGGAAAAATTCAAGTCGGTGCTTGAACATCTGGTTATCCCGGTCATCGTTATCGGCACATCGGGAACGGCGGCCATGATCCGTCGTTTACGAGCCAATTTGCTGGACGAATTGGAAAAACAGTATGTTATCACCGCGCGGGCCAAAGGCGTGCCACCATTTAAGGCGCTGGTGAAGTATCCGCTTCGCATGGCGCTCAATTTTTTCGTAGCTGATATCGGCAGTCTGTTACCGGCCATTATTTCCGGTGCTGAAATTGTCGCCATCGTTTTATCACTGGAAACCACCGGCCCGTTGATGATTTCCGCTTTGCAAAGCCAGGACATGTACCTGGCCGGATCATTCCTGATGTTTTTAGCCACGCTGACAGTCTTTGGTGTTTTGATTTCTGATATTGCACTTGGGTTTCTCGATCCGCGTATACGTATGCAGGGGAAGGCTGAAAAATGAGCGCTCTTCCTCCAAAAGACACAGAAAAACTACCGCACTTTGTATCCGATGCGCCCTTTGATTTGCAATCAATCGAAAAGCTTACGCCCGAGCAGGAGCGGATTTATTTTGCCTCGCAACTGACTTTGATGTGGTGGAAATTCCGACAGCACCGGGTCGCCGTTTGGTCCGGAATATTCCTGGCAGTACTCTATACTTCGATATTTTTCAGCGAATTTCTCTCACCCTATGACATGACCAAGCGCCATGTGAAGGATATTTACGCTCCACCACAGGGCGTTCATTTGTTCCACGAGGGAAAGTTTATCGGGCCGTTTGTCTATCCCTACAAAGTCACGCGCAATATGGAGACCCTGCAGCGTGAATTCTCCACCGATACAACCAGGCCGCAGAAACTGCGGTTCTTCTGCAGGGCCGACAAGTATAAATATTTTGGCTATATCAAAAGTGACCTGCATCTGGTCTGCCCGCCCAAAAAGGGCACTTTCTATCTGCTGGGAACCGACCGGCTTGGGCGTGACATGCTTTCGCGGATTATCGCCGGAGCGCGAATTTCACTGACCATTGGTCTGATCGGTATTACCGTGAGTTTTGTGCTCGGTATCGTCATTGGCGGTGCTGCCGGTTATTTTGGTGGCTGGGTTGATATGATAGTTCAGCGGATGATCGAGGTACTGCAATCAATCCCCTCAATACCCTTGTGGCTAACCTTGTCGGCAATCATGCCGGCAACCTGGAGCCCCATATTGGTCTATTTCGGGATAACCATCATTCTTGGCCTGCTGGACTGGACTGGTCTTGCACGAGCAGTGCGCTCAAAACTTCTCGCATTGCGGGAAGAAGACTATGTACTAGCGGCAAGATTGATCGGAGCCAGCCCATCGCGGATAATCGGCCGCCATCTGGTGCCGGGTTTTATGAGCCATTTAATCGCTTCGGCAACCATCACCATTCCAACCATGATATTGGGCGAAACCGCATTGAGCTTTCTTGGTCTTGGCCTTCGTCCACCGGTAACGTCGTGGGGAGTCTTGCTCAACGAAGCACAGGACATCAACGTGGTAGCAGTTTATCCATGGCTGATGTTGCCGGTAATCCCGGTCATATTTGTGATTATTGCATTTAACTTCCTTGGCGATGGATTACGCGACGCTGCTGATCCCTACAAATAAAAGCCAACATATGGAACGCTTAGGGTATGGATGAAACATCAAAAAAACTGGTACTGGTAACAGGTGCTGCCCGCGGTATCGGTCTTGCAGCCACAAAGCTGTTTCTTGCGCACGGCTGGCAGGTTGTGCTGCTCGATATTGACGAAAAAACACTGACTTCGTCGTTTGTACAACTCGCAAGACCCGATGATACAATGATGATTGTTTGCGATGTTTCCGACCCCTCACAGGTGGATGATGCGGTATCGGCCATCAAAAAGCGTTTCGGACGGCTCGACGGATTGATCAACAATGCAGGTATTGCCGATTTCATGCCGATACTGGATACAGACTTCGATATCTGGTCGCGCATTCTGGCGGTAAATCTATCCGGGCCATTCATCTGCACCCAGGCCTGTGCACCGTTGATGCTTGCAAATGGTGGCGGAGCAATCGTCAACATTGTCTCTATCTCCGGTCTGCGCGCCAGCACATTGCGGGTTGCCTATGGCACCAGCAAAGCCGGGTTGATCCAGTTGACCAAACAACAGGCCGCTGAACTGGGCAATCAGGGGATAAGGGTGAATGCAATTGCTCCAGGCCCGGTTGACACAGCAATGGCCAAAAAAGTGCACGGGCCGGAAATCAGGGCCGATTACCATGCGTCTATCCCGTTAAATCGCTATGGAACCGAGGAAGAAATTGCCGAAGCAATTTTCTTTTTGACAAGCGATAAGGCGAGTTATGTAAACGGTCAAATATTAGCCGTCGACGGCGGGTTTGAATCGACCGGCATTGGGCTTTCCACCTTGCGCGATGGTTAGCCTTTGTGCAACGCTGCTTGCATGGCCGGTGATAAATCAAAACAGAACAGAACATCTCAATCACAGCCCGCACTTCTCAAGATTAACAATCTGAAAACCCCGCTGTTTGGTCCACTGAATTTAAGCGTTGCCGCTGGTGAATGTGTCGCCATTCGTGGTAAATCAGGGGCTGGAAAGTCGATTTTTTTGCGAGCCATTGCCGACCTCGACCCCAATGAGGGTGAGGTCACGCTCAACGGAAAAAACCGCAATACCATGCCTGCCAATGAATGGCGGCGAAAGGTCATGCTGTTGCCTGCAGAAAGCGGCTGGTGGGCTGACCGCGTGGGCGAGCATTTCGAGAATACGGACAATATCGACGATCTGCTTGAAGCATTGTCCCTGCCTGCTGATATCGTTACCTGGCTGGTGCGCCGTCTATCTACCGGGGAACGGCAACGGCTTGGCATCGCCCGGGCATTGGCATTAAAGCCTAAAATACTGTTAATGGATGAACCAACCGCGGCATTGGACCCGCAGGTGACCAATAATGTCGAAACCCTAATGCGCCAACAATTGGCCAACGGTGTTGGCATTGTTTTGATTACCCATGATCCCGATCAGGGCAGGCGGTTGGGTGATCGCCGGTTATTGCTTGAAGATGGGGCTTTGGTGGTCGAGCGGAATACGCCCGATAGTGAAGGGCAACAACCATGAGCACCTATATTTCATTATCCTATTTTGATGTGGCTTTGGCATCGGTGTTTATCATAATAAATGGCCTGATCTCGATCGCATTCAAGCTTGGCCTGGCCCAAAAACTGTTTTTTGTATCCCTGCGCATGGCTGCTCAACTTTTTCTGGTCGGGTTATTGCTTAACTGGATATTCACACTTTCATCACCCTGGCTTACCGCAGGAGTTGCACTTGCCATGGGGCTTTTTGCCGGTCGGGAAATATGGGCCCGACAGGACAAAAGGCTTGCCGGTGTCTGGGGATACGGCATTGGTACCGGGGCAATGATGTTTTCCGGCATGTTGGTAGCGGTGGTGGCGCTTTCCGCCATGATCGAACCGCAGCCCTGGTGGTCGCCACGTTATGCCTTGCCGCTGTTTGGCATGATATTGGGCAACACCATGACCGGCGTGTCGCTGGCACTGGACAATATAACCACCATGGCAGACCGTGAACGAACTGCCATTGAAGCCCGGCTGATGCTCGGCATGACCCGTTGGCAGGCAATGTTGCCATTTGTTCGCCGCAGTCTGCGTGCCGGGTTTATGCCGATAATCAACGCCATGGCGGCCATGGGAATAGTCGCTCTGCCCGGTATGATGACCGGTCAGATATTGTCGGGTGTTGCACCACAGGAAGCGGTTAAATATCAAATCCTGATAATGTTGTTGATTGGCGGCGCAACCGGACTCGGCGTCATTGGCGCAACCCTTGCCAGCACCTATCGGTTGACCGATGATCGCCACCGCTTGCGACTGGATATGCTGGAGCAAAAATAACCTACACCCAATGTTAATACATATGTTGACCGCCATTGATCGAAATGGTTGATCCGGTGACAAAATTACTGTCATCACGCACCAGAAACCAAACCGCGCGGGCAATTTCCAAAGAATCCCCCAACCGGCCAACCGGGATATTGGCAACAATTTTCTCAAGCACATTTTCAGGAACAGCGGCCACCATATCAGTTGCCACATAGCCAGGGGCAACCGCATTGACAGTTACACCAAACCGCGCACCCTCTTGAGCCATCGCTTTGGTCATGCCAATGACACCGGCTTTGGCCGCGCAATAATTAACCTGACCATATTGACCACCCTGCCCGTTGATCGACGAAATGTTGACAATACGGCCAAATTTTTCAGCCAGCATCGGTTCCCACACTGCCTTGCTCATATTGAAAACAGAGGTGAGATTGGTTTGAATAACCGCCATCCAGTTGTCATAACTCATGCGTTTCAAGGTGCCATCGCGGGTGATCCCGGCATTATTCACCAATACCGTAATCGCTCCGTGATCGTTGGTGATTTCTGAAACAGCCTTTTGGCAGGCGTCATAATCTGAAACATCCCACTGATAGGCGGGAATGCCCGTTTCAGCAGTGAACGCTTTGGCTTTTTCCGCATTACCGCCATATCCGGCAACAACGTGATAACCGCGATCTTTCAGGAGCTCACAAATACCTCTGCCGATACCTCTGGTACCGCCGGTTACCAAGGCTGTTCGGTTTGTTCCTTCTTCATTCATGATTTTCTCCCGATTATGGTTACAGTTGTTTTTCAATGCTATACCAGCAACGAATTCATATTAAATACCATCAACAGGCGTGAGGCTATAATGCTTAAGGGTAAATCTGCGATTGTAACCGGCTCAACCAGCGGTATCGGCCGCGGCATTGCAACCATGTTAGCCGGTGAAAGTGCCAATGTGATGATCAATGGCTTTGGTGATCGCGACGAAATCGAGCAACTAAGATTAGAACTTGCTGAACTTTCAGGCGGCTCATGCCTTTATTCAGATGCAGATATGATGCAGCCTGATCAAATCGAAGCGATGATCTGTGAAAGTACCGAAAAATTTGGAGCCGTAGATATTGTTGTCAACAATGCCGGTATCCAGTTTGTTTCACCGATCGAGGAATTTCCAGCTGATAAATGGGACGCCATTATTGCAATCAATATGACATCGGCATTTCACACCATTCGCCATACTTTGAGCGCGATGAAGAATAGCGGCTGGGGCCGCATCATCAATATTGCTTCGGCCCATTCACTGGTCGCATCCCCTTATAAATCGGCTTACGTTGCTGCCAAGCACGGGCTGGTTGGGATGACCAAAACCGTCGCCCTTGAATGCGCTGAATACGGCGTAACCGTGAATGCCATTTCTCCAGGTTACGTGATGACACCACTGGTGGCCAACCAGATACCTGCAACAGCCAAAACCCGGGGCATAAGTGAAGAAAACGTTATCAACGATGTAATGCTTGCCAACCAGCCAACCAAAAAATTCGTCAGCATCGAAGAGGTGGCAGATGTGGCGCGGTTTTTATGTTCCAGCGGAGCAAATTCGATAACCGGGGCCAATATTTCGATTGATGGCGGCTGGACTGCCGCCTGACAGGTTTCGAATGATGTAATTCCATCATGATAATAATTATCGCAGTTGACGGAACATAAGTAAGTGACTATTTACTAACTAATTTAACGATAAACAGGGCTGTCCATGAAAAAGACATGTAAACTATGTTGGGGATTGAGCGCAGTGCTGCTCATCGCGGTTTTGGCCATGGGCTACCTGTTTGTGGTTCGCGGCAATGTGATTGAAAGCAGTGACGGGCGCACGGCTATCATTCTAGAACCGGGCGAACGCGATTTTGTCCTGGCCGAAATGCGGGCATTTCTTGAAGGTGTCAAGGGCATTACCGGCGCACTGGCCAACGAAAACATTGCCGGTGCTATTACCCAGGCAAAAAAGATCGGCATGGCTGATACCGGAAGTGTTCCGTTGACATTGATCTCAAAACTTCCGCTTGAGTTTAAAACACTCGGATTTGCAACCCACAAGGCCTTTGATACGCTGGCAGAGAATGCACAAAAGGGTGGCACATCCCTAACGGTGCTGAAGGAGCTCGCCGGTATTATGGAAAACTGTACAACCTGTCATTCGGAGTATCGGATTGATGCCAACAATCGCAACAACGAATAAGACTATTGAAACGGGCCCGCAACACAGGTCTCGCATCATGTTGGGTGCCGGAATTTTTGCCGTCATTTTTGGGCTGGCAACGCTTTATTCCGGTGGATCAGTATTGTTTGTTGACGGAGAGGCCAGAGCAGCTGCGGGTGACTATATTCCGTTTATTCTGTGGTTCAATTTTCTTGCTGGGGTTTTCTATGTGTTTGCCGGTGCAGGGCTTTTGATCTTGCAACATTGGGCGGTTCGACTGTCAGCAGCCATTGCAATTGCCACGGTTCTTGCATCTGCCATATTGGGCATCATGATTCTGCAGGGAACTGGTTTTGAAATGCGAACTGTCGCCGCAATGGCCTTGCGCAGTGTGGTCTGGATCGTAATTGCCGCAACCGCCCGCATGGTGTGGAATAAGCGAATCCAAACTTAAAAATCCGCAGTTTCCAATGCCATAGCAATACCCTGACCGACACCAATGCACATGGTTGCCAGCGCCAGCTTGCCGCCCGATTGTTGAAGCTGCAGCGCTGCCGTACCGGCAATACGCGCTCCCGACATGCCAAGCGGATGGCCGAGTGCAATCGCCCCGCCATTGGGATTAACATGGGCCGCATCATCGGTGATTTCGAGCTTGCGAAGTGTTGCCAATGCCTGGGCAGCGAAGGCTTCGTTAAGTTCTATCACATCAAAATCCTGCGGAGTAAGCCCCAGTCTTGCGCAAATCTTCAAGGTTGCCGGGGCCGGACCAATGCCCATAACGCGCGGTGCAACACCGGCGGTTGCGCCGCCAAGAATTTTAGCAATTGGTTTTAGACCAAATTTTTGCGCGGTCGCTTTATTGGCAATCAATAGCGCTGCAGCGCCATCATTCACCCCGGATGCATTGCCGGCAGTTACGCTGCCGCCCTTGCGAAAGGGTGCACGCAATGCCGACAATGAATCCAGACTTGTATTGGCTCTCGGGTGCTCGTCTAATTCCACAATCAACGGTTCTTTTTTTCGCCGCTCAATGGTGACAGGGGTAATTTCACTGGCCAAACGACCATTAGCCTGGGCCATCGCGGCCTTCTGCTGAGAACGAAGTGCAAATGCGTCCTGATCATCGCGGGAAATGTTGAAGTCCTCAGCAACATTCTCAGCCGTCTCAGGCATCGAATCAATTCCGTATTGCTCTTTCATCGCGGAATTTACAAATCGCCATCCAATCGTCGTATCGAATATTTCGGCAGTACGCGAGAACGCATGTTCGGCTTTTGGTAGAACAAACGGCGCGCGCGACATCGATTCCACCCCGCCGGCAATTGCCATATCGATCTCACCAGCCTTGATCGCGCGGGCAGCGCTGAGCACCGCATCCATACCGGAGCCGCACAAGCGGTTGAGGGTTACACCGGGCACCTCCTGCGGCAATCCGGCCAGCAATGACGACATGCGGGCGACATTGCGATTATCCTCACCGGCCTGATTGGCACAACCGAAATAAACCTCATCAATCTGTTGCCAGTCGACATCACCATTTCGCTGCATTAATGCACGGATAGGAATTGCACCCAGATCATCTGGACGAACAGAACTCAGCGCACCGCCAAACCGGCCAATGGGGGTACGGATATAGTCGCAAATATAGGCATCGCTCATTTGTGATCTTTCTGGTGAAGTTGATCTCGAAATGGAATTGGCTGATTGTTATCACTAAATCCGAATGGGTGAACTGAAAAATTGAAAGACAAGAAACAAATATGCGCCTGATCGCCAACATCTCGATGCTGTTTACCGAAGTGCCGCTGGTCGAGCGGATTACGCTGGCTGCCCGGGCCGGATTTGACGGGGTGGAAATTCAGTTCCCCTATGACCAGGATTCGACAAGCCTTCGCCGTGCCAGCATGGAAAACGAAATGCCGATTGAATTGATTAATCTGCATGCTGGCAACTGGCAGGCCGGAGATCGTGGGCTAGCTGCCCTGCCGGAAAGACAATCCGAGTTCGATCAATCTGTCGAACTGTGTACTGAATGGGCCGAGGTGCTTGACGTTAAAAAGGTTAATGTGCTGGCAGGGGTCGCTGGAACAGAGACCGCAAGCGGGGATATGTTTGCGACACTAACTAAAAATCTCCGACATGCGGCCAAACGGTTTGCGTCCACAAACATTGAAGTGCAAATGGAGGTAATTAACCGGTTTGATGTTCCAGGGTTTTTTGCAGCTGACCTTGAGACAGGTTTAAAAATCATCTCGATGGTGGATCACCCGAACCTGCGCCTGCAGTTTGATTTCTATCACATGGTGCGCACAGAAAATTCGCTGGTTGAGGCAATAAAAAGGGCCGGAGATACAATTGGCCATGTGCAGTTTGCCGATAACCCCGGGCGACATCAGCCGGGAACCGGTTCGATTGATTTTGCTTCTGCCATCACAGCGCTGAAATCTACAGGTTACCGCGGGGCAATTTCAGCAGAATATATCCCGTCAGCCACAACAATTGATGGTCTTGGATGGATGGAGCAGTTCCGTGAACTGATTTGAAGCAGGTATCGTTGAATTTTTCGACTATGGCGTGAGCAGTTTTTCAAGCACGGTAACAATCCGCATGCCGGTATTGCCATCCCACATTTCTGGAATTTTTCCATTTTTCCATTTGCCATCAAACAGCCGGTCAAGCGCCGGCGCCAGTGCGTTTGGGTCAGTGCCAATCAATTCATTGGTACCCTCATCAACTGTCTCCGGCCGTTCGGTGCTATCTCGCAAGGTAAGACAGGGAATACCCATCACGGTTGTTTCTTCGGTAATGCCGCCTGAATCGGTAATCACCGCCTTGGCGTTTTTGACCAGATAATTGAACTCAAGATAGGGCTGTGGATCAACCAGATTGATGTTTTCTGGAACCTGATTGATTTCCTGCAAGGTTTTTGCTGTGCGTGGATGAACCGGCATTACCACCGGCATTCCGCGTGTTGCATCGCCAATTGCCGTAAGCATACGATCAAACGATCCGCCCTCATCAACATTGGCCGGGCGATGCAATGTCACCACGAAATACCCGCCCGGTTGCAATGCCAGCAGCTGCCAAAACGCCGGGCGCTCAAGCCTGTCCATATTGGCCAGCAGAGTATCAATCATCGTATTGCCAACAAAAAATATACGCTCATCGGGAATACCGGCCCTGCGAAGATTTCCATTGGCATTTTTACTGGTGGTAAAAAACCAGTTGGTAATAGCATCGGTAACCATCCGGTTGATTTCCTCCGGCATGGTCCAGTCACCGGAGCGAATACCAGCTTCCACATGAGCGACCGGTATGTTCAGTTTCTGCGCTGTAATGGCGCAAGCCATGGTCGAGGTGACATCCCCGACCACCAGGCAAAGCGCACTTGGATGTTCTGCAATCAGTTTTTCATACCGCTGCATGATGGCGGCCGTTTGCTCGGCCTGCGAACCCGATCCGGTCTCAAGGTTGATATCCGGTTCAGGAATACCAAGTTGAGTGAAAAAATCTCCGGACATGCGCGCGTCATAATGTTGGCCGGTATGAACAAGCCGGTAGTGTAGACGGCCACCCCTGGCCCGGCTTTTTTGCAGGGCATGAATGATCGGTGCAATTTTCATAAAGTTTGGCCGCGCCCCGGCAATAATATCAATCAGAATCGGTTTTGAAATATCGGTCATGTTGTTGATGAGATTGTTTCCTGGTCAATTAAAATTAAAGCAAACTATAGTGGCTGAATAGCAAATTCCAATTATTAAACAATCCATCCAGATCGCAAACAATTTATCCCCGCAGTTTTTTGTGCTGATAATTTCTGGTCCAGTTTGGCCAATCCCTGCGGAGAAAATTAATGGACACCAGCGCAAATCTGAATCTGCCATACATTATGGCAGCACAGGCACAAAAACATGTAACCCATAATGACTCAATCCGGGCTCTTGATGCGCTGGTCCAGATATCTGTGATCGACCGCAATTTTACCGCACCGCCGCCATCGCCGAATGAAGGAGATCGTTACATCCCGGCAACAGGCGCAACCGGCACATGGGCAGGTAAAGACGGTGTGATTGCCGCTTATCAGGATGGCGCATGGATGTTCTATCCCCCTCAGAGCGGCTGGATTGCCTATGTTATTGCCGAGGCACGTTTGATCGTTTTTGCGGGATCAGGCTGGCAAAACTACAATGATAGTTCTGTCGGTGGAATTTCGACGGTGATAAATTCGTCCGTCCAAAGTGCCACCACCCGGTTTGATCTGACCGAAGAAGAGATAGCGCTTGCAGGCTCATCAGTCGACAGCACCATTATTATTCCTGATCGTGCCATCGTCTTTGCTGTCACCGCCCGCACCACCGAAGTGATAACCGGTGCTGCATCATATGATTGCGGCATTGTTGGCGACACTGCAAAATTCGGCAGTGGATTGGGAATTGCCAATGGCAGCACCAATTCTGGGGTGATTGGTCCAACGGCTTTTTACGCAGATACCAATGTTCGCATCAGTGCCAATGGTGGTAATTTTACCAGCGGCAAAGTGCGGATTGCCATTCACCACTTGCTTTGCAATGCATCCACCAGTTAATCAGGAGAAATGAATGTCTGGAACGACTTCCGGGGTGATCTTTTCCCAATCGGGCAACGACACCAATATGAGCATATTTCGCGGCAAATCTCTCAATTTTAATATCATTTGGGGTGGGTCTACCCCTATTGATATCTCTGGTTATCAGGCAAGTTTGCAAATCCGCGATGCAAGTGGCGGAGTCATGCTTGATCTTTCAACGTCTAACGGTGGTATCGCAATTGATGGTCCATCGGGTAAACTCATCCTGCAGGCAACGCCTTTGGCCACCAGTCAAATTAGCAAGGCCGGATACTATGAACTGGAAATGACAACATCTTCAGACGAAATATACCGGGTCATCAGCGGCAGTGTCTCACCGGTGGATGAAGTGGTTTCCTAGCTTGGGATCAAGATGGCGCCAGTAGCATCAGCTATTTTGATCCATACCCGCTAAATATCACCCGAACTGTTTTGAGGACAATTAGAAAGTCAAGCCAGGCGGAGAGATTTTTGATATAGAAAAAATCGTAGTGCAGTTTTTCACCAACCTGTTCAACCTCTGCCACATGACCCTGATTAACCTGTGCCCAACCTGATATGCCGGGCCGGACAATATGCCGATAGGGATAAAATGGCAGCTCATTCTCATACCATGTGGACAATTCGATTGCCTCGGGTCGTGGGCCTATCCAGCTCATTTCACCTTTCAGAATATTGAAAATTTGTGGCAATTCATCAATTCTGTATTTGCGCAGGAACGAACCCAGCGGTGTTATTCGCGCATCATCCGACTGGGTGATGGCTCGTGATCGATTCTCCGGTTTTACCGTTTGTGATGGATTGATCCCGGCGGTCTCCGTTGGATCTTCGTTATTTGGTAAAATTTTCATGGTGCGCAATTTGTAAACCGTAAAGGGTTCACCGCGAAACCCGGTTCGTTGCTGCTTGAAAAATACCGGTCCGCCAGAGGTGATGAGAATTGCCAATCCGGCGACCGCCACCAAAATCAGCACCAGCGGAAGGACAATCAACGCCAGTAAAACATCAACGCTCAGTTTAAGTCGTTGATAAATCAGGTTCGGCAGCAGAGAACCGAATGTATTTTCGGAAAGGTGCTCAATTTCCACCTTGCCGGTAAGGGCCTCTTTCAACAACTTGGTGTGATAAACCGGAATACCTTTCAGGGCACATTCGGCAATAAACCGTTCCCATTGGGGCTCATGGGAATATCTTAGATCAACAACAACCGCACCAAATGCCAGCCGATATTCGTCCGGAGAAGAAAGCACAGTCCATTGAGGGTAGCTGATGGATATCAATTCCATGGCATTGCCGCCGGGAACAATTGCGTATTTTGCTTTAACCACCCGTTTTGCCACAAAATAAATCAATACAAACCATAACATGCAAAAAGCAAAACTGATGATAAACAAAGGCCTGCTGTAATCGAGACGCAGCATTAAAAACATACCTGCGGTGAACAGGTATGAAACCGAAAAACTGATGATTACATAGGATCCTGCGTTTACGCTGGGATAATTGGATAACCGTCTGGTAACAATAAACCCAAAAATAACGGCAAATGCCGCGCCGATCAGGGTGTTAAATTCATTATCCCGGACAAAAATTTCAAGAAACGGGTAGGGTCTGAAAAAAACCGGCAGCACTGTTGCAAAAAATAACCCGCCAAGCAATTGAAATCGAATTCGGGAAATCCAGTGCCTTTTGACTTTGCTGTTAATCGAATTATTCATAAGGGCTTTTTTGCCAGCGCTATTAAAATTTCGGAGATCGATTTTATTTTGCGGCCTGGCCCCTGCCACATTCCTACAAATACACGATGGTGAATTTTTCTCAACACCAATCAAGGCAAATTTATGTGCTAAGTGATTATTAGCACACCATAAATGGACTATATCACCCTCCCTGCAACCTGATGCGGGATCAATCTTCAACTTCGATTAGCATAACCATCCTATCGAATTCCTGCCTTTCGGGCACCCTGGTAACGGTTTGCATTTTGACCCGCGGCAAATAATCACAAATCGCGGATAACTATTGGAAATAAGCAGCTTCACGAATGGTTTTTATTGTGCCAATAAAGGCGCACAATCGACTTATGCCACACTTGTGCAAGCGAACTGGAATTACCAGGTCACTGCTATGGAAATGGAGAGGTGCCAGAGTGGTCGAATGGGGCGGTCTCGAAAACCGTTGAGCTTGCAAGAGTTCCCAGGGTTCGAATCCCTGTCTCTCCGCCATTTTCCCAAGGTCCGACCCGGAGACATAGGTAACAGATCGTACCTAAGACATGGGTAACACATTTCAAGTTTCAAAGGTTCAGCCTACTTATCAATT
>JALTNS010000249.1 GCA_027000565.1 Rhizobiaceae bacterium
CGTGATGGCCAAGTTTCGACAACCCGTCGCACGCCAGTTCATGAATACGGGCAACGGTTGGTTCTTCAGGCGTTGGCACCGCTTCAATTTTGCCGGATGAAGCCTGGAGCGGAACTTCATCACCAACATTGAGATCTCCCAATGTCGCGTGGGTTCCATCACAAAACGGCGAATTACCGGTGGCCTTGCATTGGCACAAATAGGCATCACCGTTTTCCTCGGCTGTAAATTTTTGCGGCCTGATATCAGTCCCTTTATGGGAACCATCGCAGAACGGTTGGGTTTTTGATCGCCCGCATTTGCACCAGTAATATTCCTGGCCCTTTTCAAGCTCTACTTTAACAGGTTGCAAAGCGGCAATAATCGGGCGGTCAGTCATGGGCGCTCCTGGCAGTTAGGTTTGTTTCAAGCTTAATATCGCTGCAGTAAGTGTCAATCGGTAGAAAGGGCCAACATATCTGCGCTGGCCCCAATACGACTTATCCACGCAATTTGTGGTGAATGATGATCGGCACAACCAAATCCTCCTCATCCCGCAAATGACGGGCAAGGAACTTTTTGATTTCTTCAGTGCAATCGTGCAACTGGCCAACCTCGTCACGCACCAAATTTTCATCGAGTTGAGCAAGTTTTATCACCCGATTGGCCGAACTGGTAAACAACTCAAGAACCTTGTTAAGTTCAACATGGTCGCTTTCCAGCGTTTCAAGCCCCTGATCGAACCGGCTGTCAGCCCTGCTCAGTTCCGGGAAAAAATCCCGATCTTCCCAAGTGTGATGACCATGCAGGTTTTGAACCAGCAGCCCACCGTAATGTGACAATCGTGCGGCAAATTCGTGGGCCGAGCGTTTGTCGTCGAGATAGTTTTCGCACTCTTTGCGGTTTATGTCGCCAAGGCGGCGAAACATTTCATGTGCGCCCATCCAGTTCTGGATCGACCGGGCGAAGTGCGGGTTATCCGGCCACGCATCGCGTGGATAGTCCCGCAGCAGGATTTGCATTTCTTCAGGCAAACCCTGTCTTTGATGTATGGATGTGTGGGTCATGTGCAATAGTTGAGTATATCCATATCATATTGCAAGGCGGTCACGCCAATTGCATGGCTGCCATGCAATCAGGTTTCAAACTATAATAACAATCAAATATTATGCGGCTTATTTATCGGAAAATGCCAGCTTTAGACCAAGAATTCCAAATGTGCCGGAAAAAATTCTTTTGAGCCAAAGCAAAACTGCCGGTTTAGATATAACATAATCGCGTGCCAATGATGCAAACTTGCCATAAATCACAAAAACCACAAAGGTCAATCCCATAAATCCGGCTGCCAGAAATACAAGCTGCCCTGTGACATTGCCGCTGCCCGATGAAACGAACTGTGGAAGAAACGCTAGAAAGAACAGGGACAATTTAGGGTTGAGAACATTCAAAAACATGCCGCTCAGAATAACTTGAGCTGGTGAACGGCGTGCTTTTTCTTCCTTCAGATCAAGGACACCACCATCGCGCAAGATACTCCACGCCATATAAAACAGATAAGCAACGCCAAGATATTTAATGACTTGAAATGCCACTGCGCTGGTGTGCAATATTGCCGCCAACCCAACAATGCTGGCGATTGCAGCTGGCAAGATGCCCAAAGTACAGCCAAACGCAGCCGCAATACTCGGTCTGAAACCCTGACCAATCCCGATTGCAATTGTATAAAGCACCCCGGTACCGGGCAGCAAAATAACCACAATCGATGTCAGGAAAAATTCAATACTCATGTCTTGTCCTGCCTTTAGCAGCAATCAGGGGTTTTCTGCGAGCCATCTGGCATTCAACTGGAGCAGATTTGAATTACATCCCCTGCGGACCCCGGTTCATCGCGGCAATGCCGGTACGACAAACACCAACCAGACCAAGCGGTTTCATAATATTTATAAACTGCTCGATTTTTGACGAACGCCCGGTAATTTCAAAAACGAAATGCTCGATATTGGCATCAATCACCTGCGCTCTAAAGGCTTCCGCCAGCCTGAGCGCCTCAACCCGTTTATCACCGGTCCCTGCAACCTTGATCATTGCAAGTTCCCGTTCAAGCGGCTTGTCAAATCCGGATTCCACCGAGTGAATGGTCAGATCCAGAACCTTGTGCACCGGCACCATGCGCTCCAACTGGGTTTTTATCTGCTCCAGCACATGCGGCGTTCCGGTTGTCACAATGGTGATGCGCGAAATATGCTGCTCGTGCTGGGTTTCTGACACCGTTAGGCTGGCGATATTATATCCGCGGCCTGAAAAAAGTCCGATCACCCGGGCAAGCACACCCGGTTCGTTATCAACCAGCACCGACAGGGTGTGAGTTTCAGGGGTTTCGGATTCCTTGACAATGAAATAGGCCGAGCCAGTGGGCGGATTTTGTGCATTCATAACATATAGCCCTTGTTTACAAGGCCTCCTTTGGTTTCTTACTCTTTAGAACATTGGGGTTGATGCGGGCAAGTGCGACACCGGCAAGAATGATTGCCAAAGCCAGAATTGCATTAAATGACAGACGTTCGGACAGAAAAATAAAGGCCCACAACACGCCGAATACGGGCACCAGAAAGTTTATCTGGCTAAGAAACGATGCTCCCTGGCGCGCCACAATGGCAAACAGCATAATTGTGCCAAGCGCAGACGGAAATACTCCAAGCATTACAATTGCCGCAACAGCCTCCAGCGATGGCGAAACTGTCCAGGGCTGATCGATGATTATCGCAAATGGCGCGACCATCACCAGCGAAACCAGCATCAGAGAAGCTGCCATGGCGCGGCGCGGTGAACCCACCAATTGCTTGGTTATGATCGCATTCACCCCATAACAAACTGCGGCACCAGCAATCGCCAATTGTCGGATAGTATTGTCGCCAAGCGATGTTAGTTCATCAAACCCGATCAAAACCATAACGCCAAATATGCCTAGCGTTACCCCCAGCAATTTCCACACATTCAGTTTTTCATCAATGGTGAAAGCATGGGCCAAAATTAAGGTTGCCAGCGGCATGGTTGCCATCAAGATCGCCGTCAGCCCCGCATCCACCTTCTCCTGTCCCCAGGTGATCAACCACCAGGGCAAGGCATTGCCAACCAGTGCTGCCAGTATAATCCACATCCATAACCGGACGCCGCGTGGCAACTGCTGACCAACCATTTTCATAACCGCAAATAATATCAGTACCGCAATCAACAGCCTTGCGGCAACAATTGTCAGCGTTGGCACTTCAACAACGCTGATCTTGATCAGCAGAAAACTTGCGCCGAATATCGCCGACAATGTCACCAGCAGCAGATAGTCTGTCAGGCGCGGACTCATTAAAATTCCGCCTTGTGTCTGTCAGATTCGCTGATACGAGATGCACGGGAACCCATTTGAACCATCGCCACACCGCCCAAAATAAGACCCAGAGCAAATATAGCATTGGCGGGTGGCTGCTGTGCCAATATCATCCAGGCCCAAAACACACCAAAAATTGGCATGAGGTAGTTGTTTTGTGCCAAAAATGTTGCCCCTTGCCGGTCAGCAATTTCAAACCGCAACAGATTGCCAATGGCTGTGGCAATAATTCCAAGAACAACAACCGCAACCACCGATCCTGAAGTTACCTGCAATTGCCACGGTCTGTCGAGCACCAATGCAAATGGAAGAACAAGAACTGCGGAAACAAGCAGCACCGCGGCAATGGCACTGTAACGAGGCAGCCGGCTCATTGATTTAACAATAAGCGCGTTTATTGCATAACATAAAGCCGCGAATAGTAGCGCAAACTGCCGTACGGCCTGATCACCAAGGCTTGTGAGCTTGTCCAAACCAATCAGAACAATAATTCCGGCAAACCCCAATAAAATCCCCATTAATTTATAGCCGTTAAGTTTTTCATCTGCAGAAAATAAATGAGCAATAAATACTGTCATCAAAGGCATGATTGCTATCAATATGGCCGCAAGCCCTGCATCTACGCTTTCCTGACCCCATGTAATCAAATAAAACGGCAGCGCATTGCCAAATACCGCTGACGCAAAAATTAGCCGCCACACCCCCAACGATCGCGGTAGAGATTGGCCGTACATGCGCATGACAATCAGCAAAATGATGGTGGCCAGCATCGGCCTTCCCGCTACCACACTTGTGACCGGAATACTGACCAGCGCCTGACTGATCAAAACAAAACTGCCGCCAAATATAGCTGCAATCAGTACCAGCAAACCGTAATCGGTAAAAGAGGGAGCAGTTTTGTGTTTCACTAAACCAGCGCTTTGCCTTTTTCATCGATTGCCGAACCGACCGCCTCGTCTGTGGCTTCATCGGGCAACAACATTTCGTTGTGCGCCTTACCGGATGGAATCATCGGGAAACAATTGGCAAGATTGGCCACCCGGCAATCAAATATCACCGGCCCGTCCGTATTGATCATTTCCAGAATCGCGTCGTCCAGTTCCGCCGGTTTGCTGCAACGGATACCGGTTCCACCATAGGCTTCAGCCAGCTTTACAAAGTCCGGCATCGCCTCCACATAAGTCTGCGACAAGCGGTTGCCATGCAGCAATTGCTGCCACTGGCGCACCATGCCCATATACTGGTTGTTGAGAATGAATATCTTGATCGGTGCACCATATTGAATGGCTGATGACATTTCCTGAATGCACATCTGAATGGATGCATCTCCCGCAATATCGATCACCAATGCATCGGGA
>JALTNS010000250.1:0-5698 GCA_027000565.1 Rhizobiaceae bacterium
AATCCGATGGCAGCTTTGGCGGCTTCCGCGGCACCGGCATTGGTGGTCATGATCAAAATGACATTACGGAAATCTATCTGTTTGCCGTTGTGATCGGTCAATCTGCCATTATCCATCACCTGCAACAGAATATTGAACAGATCCGGATGGGCTTTTTCGATTTCATCAAGCAACAACACACAATGCGGATGTTGATCGACCCCATCGGTTAGCAATCCACCCTGATCAAAACCGACATAGCCCGGAGGTGCACCAATCAGCCGTGAAACTGTGTGACGTTCCATATATTCAGACATATCAAAGCGCAGCAGTTCTACACCAAGGGTATCGGCCAGCTGTTTGGCCACCTCGGTTTTACCAACGCCGGTCGGCCCGGAGAAAAGATAAGAACCGATAGGTTTTTCAGGTTCGCGCAAACCGGCCCGCGCCAGTTTTATCGCCGATGACAGCGCGGTAATCGCCTTGTCCTGACCGTAAACCATGCGTTTAAGTTGCTTTTCAAGATTGGACAACACTTCCGCATCATCTTTGGAAACGGATTTGGGCGGGATACGTGCCATGGTCGCAATGGTCGATTCAATATCTGTCACCGAAATCAGTTTTTTGCGTTTGTCTTTGGCGATCAGCATTTGCGATGCTCCGGTCTCGTCGATCACATCAATCGCCTTGTCCGGCAATTTCCGGTCATTGATATAACGATCAGACAGCTCGACTGCCGAGACTATCGCATCATCGGCATATTTGATTTTGTGGAAATCCTCGAAATAGGGCTTCAGACCTTTCAGGATATCGATTGCTTCGCTTACCGAAGGTTCATTGACATCAATTTTTTGGAAGCGTCGCACTAGCGCCCGGTCTTTTTCAAAAAACTGGCGGTATTCCTTATAGGTCGTCGAACCGATACAGCGAATGGCACCGCCGGCCAGTGCCGGTTTCAGGAGATTTGAGGCGTCCATCGCCCCCCCCGAAGTGGCACCCGCACCAATTACCGTGTGGATCTCGTCAATAAACATGATCGCGCCGGGATATTCTTCTATCTCTTTCATCACCTGTTTGAGGCGTTCTTCGAAATCTCCCCGATAACGGGTTCCGGCCAGCAACATGCCCATATCAAGGGCAAAAATTGTGGATTCTTCCAGAACTTCCGGCACATCGCCATCAACAATCTGTTTGGCGAGGCCTTCGGCAATTGCGGTTTTACCAACACCTGGATCGCCAACATAGAGCGGGTTGTTTTTGGACCGGCGGCACAATACCTGGATGGTCCGGTTAACTTCAGAATCGCGACCAATCAGCGGATCAATTTTGCCAGCTTTGGCTTTTTCATTGAGGTTCACGCAATAGGCATCAAGGGCCGAGGCCTTTTTGCCGGCATCATCGCCCTCGCCAATTGTCGCCTGCTCATCTTCAATGCCGCGCACCGCCCGAGGTTCGGAAGAACCCGGTCGTTTTGCAATGCCATGGGAAATATAATTAACCGCATCATAGCGGGTCATATCCTGCTCCTGCAGAAAATAGGCCGCATGGCTTTCTCGTTCGGCAAAAATTGCCACCAGCACATTGGCGCCCGAAACCTCGTCGCGCCCGGAGGATTGCACATGGATAACGGCGCGCTGAATTACCCGCTGAAAACCGGCAGTCGGTTTTGAATCTTCCTCAAAATCGGTCACCAGATTGGCAAGCTCCGTATCGATATACTCAACCAGATTGTCACGAAGTGCATCAAGACTGACATTGCACGCACGCATGACAGCGGCCGCATCACGGTCGTCAATCAGCGCCAGCAGCAGATGCTCAAGCGTTGCATATTCTTGCGAACGCTCGTTGGCAAAGGTCAGCGCCCGGTGAAGAGCGCGTTCGAGACTTTCAGAAAATGAAGGCACATTGATTCCTTATTTTTTTTCCATAACACATTGCAGCGGGTGCTGGTTTTTTCTGGCTGCATTCATTACCTGGGCAACTTTGGTTTCTGCGACCTCATATGTAAAGACCCCGCATTCACCAACGCCATTATTGTGAACGTGCAACATCACGGTTGTCGCCTGTTCCGGCGTCATCGAAAAATGCTGCTCCAGCACATAAATGACAAACTCCATCGGCGTGAAATCATCGTTTAACAAAAGTACCCGGTATAGACTGGGCTTCTTGACCTTCGGTTTGACACGGGTAACCACACTGGTTCCGGCACCATCATCGTCAAAACCATCATCAGAATGATTGTCATCCTGCATTTTTGCCCAATTGATCAAATTGCACGTATTCAATTTTCAGCCCAGTTCCATTTCACTCGCATTGATTTCAAAAGACCGCAGCCTTGATTCAATCCTACCATATAAGTATCACACCCGACGATATAAGCCCTCCACCACAATTTGATTTGGGTTAACGCCAGACGTCGCTTCGATCACAATTTATTATAACGCCAATTTTGGCCAAAGCCGAACAATTCCGGTAAATTTATTTAATTAATTTCGATATTTTTTTTACCATTAGAACTTTGGTAACGACGTTTGTTTACTTTCTGACCTGCAGGAAATGATCACCGACACCCAATTCGACCCGTCATAATTGTTTCCGATCGTATTCACATATACCGGCACCAAAGCCGGTCTGAAACAGGATCTAGTTTTGCGTACCTTTTTTGGACCATCAATTCGTCGTTTCGGCGCTAAAATCCAGTTTGTTGCATCTTTGACTGTTTTTACAGCAATGGCTGCCATCCTTATTGCCGCTCCATCGCAGGCGCAGGCAAAAGCCAATAAATTTGCGGCATTTGTTATTGATGCCAAGACCGGCAAAACGCTCTATTCGCGAAATGCCGATGCGCGCCGATATCCTGCATCATTAACCAAAATGATGACGTTATATCTGGTTTTCGAAGATTTGAAACGCGGCAAGATCAGGCTTGGCACTCCGATCCGGGTATCAAGATTTGCAGCCAATCAACCGCCGTCTAAGCTGGGATTGAAACCCGGGCAAACATTTACAGTCCAGCAAGGTATTTTTGCGCTGGTTACCAAATCAGCCAATGACGTTGCCACCGCAATTGGAGAAAAACTCTCCGGCAGTGAAGCTGCATTTGCCCGCCGCATGACATTGAAAGCACGGCAGTTGGGCATGAAACGCACAACTTTTAAAAATGCCAACGGTTTGCCAAACAGGCGACAGGTAACCACCGCGCGCGATATGTCAAAGCTGGGTTTGGCATTGCGCGAACATTTTCCCAAACAATTCAAATACTTCAAAACGAAAAGCTACCAGTATGGTCGTCGCCGATTCCCCAATCACAACAAGTTACTGGGCAGGGTCAAGGGCGTTGACGGTATTAAAACCGGCTATACCAGAGCATCCGGATTTAATCTGGTATCTTCAGTCAGTCGAGGAAAACGGCGGATTGTGGCCGTTATTATGGGTGGAAAAACCGGGCGTCAACGCAACGCACAAATGACACGCATAATCAGCAAGTATCTACCAAAGGCTTCTAGAGGAAAATCCAGGGTCTTGATTGCCAGGGCCAAGCCACCTTCCAGCAAAAAAGCCAAAAAAACTATTCTTGCAAAAAAGCAGGTAGTCAAAAAGAATACCACGATGCCTGTGCCAAAGTCATCACCTAAAAGGACATCAAATCCGGCACCAGTCACTGTAGTTGCAACAACGTTGCCAACAGCCAAGCCACTGATATCGAAAAAATTCATCCAACCCGGACGGGTAGAGATTGCCCACCAGGCCAGCGCCTATGCAAGCACCTCAATCAACGCGTCGGCAATATATGCGCGGTTAAAGGAAATCGGCACAAAATCGCTGCCATTGCCGATGCCAAATCCAAAAAATTATGATTCCATCGTAACCGGTTCTGTGGTGGCAATTAAAAAGACCAAACCAAACCCTGTTGTTGTCAGTGCAAAACGTTCAGGCTGGCAAATTCAGGTTGGAGCGACGCCAAACCGGAAGTCAGCAAACCGCTTGCTAACGAAAGCCCGCAAAAAAGCAAAAACACTTCTTGCATCTGCTTCCAACTATCTGGAACCGGTGGTTAAGGGCAACAGCACATTAATTCGCGCCCGCTTTACCGGTTTTTCCTCCAAAACCAAAGCACGGCGAGCTTGTAAAATTCTCAAGAAACGAAAAATCGCCTGCCTGGCAATCTACCAATAGGTGTAAAATTCAATCCGTTAAATCCCGATTTGTATCAGTTTAGTAAAGGGAACCTAATTATGGCCATTCAAAAGAACCTCCTTGGCTTCGTTGATTTTCGCGGCAAGAAAAGTGGAGCCGCCGCTGTCGGGGTGCATCCCTTTCATCAACCGTCGATGGGCCTTGCGGATTTCGGCCGCACCGGCCCCAAAATCAAGCCCCAAAATCTCATAGGCCTCCTGCTTACTCATGGCGCCAGAGCGCGGCGTTGCAACATGCCCCGCACCAGGGTCGCGGTCAGCGTCTTCACGCCATCCGGCAATGCGGCGGTCAAGATAAGCTTCCAGCAATAGGACGCTCTCTTCGTCTGATTGCAATTCATTGAGTAAATCGAATAAGTCATGTTCCGCAAGATTGCCAAGCCGTTGACCCTCAAACACACCGGCCAGAACAATTCCATCCATTTCGCCGGTGTCATGATCAAGTTCCATTTCAAGTGCGGCTGACCGTACACTGGATGTTGTACCCTGTGCAGAACCGGACATCCTGGTAACAGAACGCATTCTGGAAAACATCATCAGTCCAAAGCCGATTAACGGAATTCCAACACTGCCGCGATTAAACAGAGTCAATACGCCACCTGTTGTTATCAACAATACGGGTATGATCAGCTTTAGTCCAAAGGCGAGTTTTTGAGGGCTGGTTTTAAGTAAAATCCAGCCAAACATTGTCACCAAAAACACCAGCAGAAAAAATCCGGCAATTGTCATAGGCAGACATCCATCTGTTTGCGTCCATTGCCGCTAACGCAGTTGCTGTAACAACCCCTGCACCGACTTGTTTTTGCTCGAAGCAATGGCTTTTAAGCCACCACTTGCATATTTTGCAACGGCTGCAAGCAGTTGGGCCAGTTCAGCAGCAGAACCGGCATCAAATCGCACATATGCACCGCCAGACAATTTGGCAACCTCACGGAAGGCTTTTTCAGTCAAAGGATCGTGTCCTTCCTGAAACATGAAGGCCGGAATTCCGAGTAAACCCAGCTCACCTGCCCGATGACAAAGGTCATCAATGCCTTCTTCCATGGCGTCTCCTACAAATACCAGACCACCGATTTTATCACTGGCAGGAATTTTGGCCGCTTCCTTTCTTGCATGGGTCAGCACCTTGCAAATTTGTGTGCGTCCGCCCTTGCAATAAATTCCGGACATCAATTCGCGCAGGGCATTGCTGCGAACCACCCATTTTGAAGCCCGGCACTCACCAAAACCACGAAAATAAACCAGTTGAATGGCAAGGCCGCCGGTTTTTCCGGCTGCAGAAAACATCTCGGACTGAATATCGCATGCTATGTCCCATGTCGGTTGCCTGCTCATGGTTGCATCAAGTGCAAATATCAGCCGCCCCTGACCACTGCCCGGAGATTTAATTTTTTCAGCCTGTTTCAGAAAACTGCTGATCGCAGATTTTTTTGAAGTTTGTAGATCGCCTGTCGATGAACGACGGGTCGCAGGCGTGGTAAACTTCTGATCCGCAGCATCTATTGAAGTGACTTTTTTTGCCA
>JALTNS010000250.1:5708-16545 GCA_027000565.1 Rhizobiaceae bacterium
GGAAACAAGTCTATTTTGGCGTTGTTATGGACTATTTCAAGTTCAAGGTCAGGCAAATAAATTCAGGCCAGTCGACATGAACAATCAATTGGCAAATATGTCAGGCATCCGCACCGGGTTTTTGGACGATTCCAGCCAAACTCTTCGCGCTGCCGCCCGGCGCCTGCCGCGTTCGTCGATTGGCAATCTGAGCGCACTCAACAATTGGCGGATTTCCTGCCGCGCGGCCAAATGCGAAAGGGTCGGTTTGGTACCCAGTGTATCATGGTCGAGTTCATCAAGCGCGGTTAAGCCCATCGGAAAAAACTCGCGGAATATTACCCGTTCCGAAATTCCATCAGCCACACGAAAGCCAAGCCGGACAGACAACTCTTTGATCGAGTTAAGCAAATTGATCTGGTTGCGGGATGACAGGGTAGAAAGACGGTTTCTAACCACAATCCAGTCCAGCACACCGCTGTCTGCATTGCGGCGCTGGCGACGGGCTTCACGCACCATCGATGCATAGTGACTGATCTCGCAAATCTCGTTGGTTTTTGGGTCAACCTTGCCCAAAACATCGAAATCGACGAATGAATCATTGAGCGGTGTGATCAGCGTATCTGCCATGGAATGGGCAAGCCGCATGATGTAGTTGTCTGAACCAGGTGTATCGATGACCACAAAATCATGATCCCGCTCGACTTCGGCCAACACTCCGGCAAAAGAAGCAAAATCTTCCGATTCACTTTCATTGGCGCTGTCAAGTGCCGAGCGTTCAAAACTGAAATGGTTGGAATGTTCCAGATCAAGCCCGGCGGAGCGGGCCCAGTTTTTGCGATTTTCCACATAACGCGTCAACGAACGCTGGCGCATATCGAGATCAACTGTGGCAACCTTATACCCGGTTTTCAACAAGGCGACGACGATATGCATCGACGTCGTGGTTTTGCCAGAGCCCCCCTTTTCGTTGCCACAAACGATTACATGCGCATTTTTTCTGCGCCCAATTCCATCGAGATTCACGTTCGTACCCATAACTTTCCCCTAACCCCGTGCTAACTTCACGGAAATAGGTGAGAATTTCAATAATATGCGCCCCAGCCGCTATATTTGTTGGAATATTGGTAAAGATTTGCTTTTCAGACCGCCAGCCGCCTGTTTTTCCAATAACTTGTGAATCCAATATTTTTATAGCTGTGTTCAATCAAGACCCATCCTGTTTTATGCATTTGCCATGTTGAAATATCAGACTTCCTAAGCCATTCTGCGTCAACACCCGAATTCTTCCCAACAAAGGATATTCTCTTGCGCGAAGCTCTCATCGTATCCACCGCCCGGACGCCAATCGGCAAAGCCTATCGGGGCGCATTTAATGCAACTCCCTCGCCAACACTGGCAGGCCATGCAATCAAACACGCGGTGGAGAGATCCGGCGTTGATCCGGTTGAAATAGACGATGTGGTGATCGGCGCTGCATTGCAGCAAGGTGTTCAGGGCAGCAATATAGGCCGGCTGGCAGCATTGCGCGCCGGATTGCCGGTAACCGTGGCCGGCCAATCGGTCGACCGGCAATGTGCATCCGGTATGATGGCCATATCGATTGCCGCGAAACAAGTCATTTGCGATGGCATGGACATCGTGATTGGTGGCGGTGTTGAATCCGTTTCGATGGTCCAGACCGATAAAATGCGGGTGGAAGCTGACCCGTCACTGGTTGCCATGCACAAGGATGTCCACATGCCTATGCTGCAAACCGCCGAAGTTGTAGCGAAGCGCTATGGCATTTCACGAGATTTGATGGATATTTATGCGCTGCAATCACAATTGCGCACCCATGGTGGGCAACAGGCGGGAAAATTTGACGACGAAATTGTTCCCCTGCCCTCGACCATGATGGTCAAAGACCGAGAAAGCGGTGAAATTTCCAGCCATGACGTCACACTGGATAAAGATGAAGGCAATCGCCCTTCAACCACCATTGAGGGATTGAGCGGATTAAAACCGGTTCTTGGACCGGATAAGACAATTACCGCCGGCAATGCCAGCCAGCTTTCTGATGGCGCTTCGGCATCTGTGGTGATGGAGGCCAAAGAGGCTGAAAAACGTGGGCTATCTCCGCTTGGCGCCTATCGTGGTATAGCTGTGGCCGGACTGGAACCCGATGAAATGGGCATTGGCCCGATATATGCGGTTCCAAAACTGCTAAAAGCACATGGATTGACGATCGACGATATCGGGTTGTGGGAACTCAACGAGGCCTTTGCGGTGCAGGTTATTTATAGCCGCGACAAACTTGGTATTCCTGATGAATTGCTCAACGTAAATGGCGGAGCTATTTCGATCGGCCACCCCTATGGCATGTCGGGTGCCCGAATGGTCGGCCATGCGTTGATCGAAGGTAAAAGGCGCGGCGTAAAATATGTGGTTTGCACCATGTGCGTAGGCGGTGGCATGGGTGCTGCCGGCCTGTTTGAAGTTCTTTGAGGAATTGAATATGACAGTCGAACTGAAACAACAGGACAATGTCGCAATCCTGTGGATCAACAACCCTCCGGTAAACGCCCTATCGCATCAGGTTCGCATGGGGCTCAAGCTCGGGCTTGATTTTGCAACCGGCGCAGGGGCCAGGGCTATTGTCATTGCCGGTCAGGGCGGCACATTCATCGCCGGGGCCGATATTAAAGAATTTGGCAAACCACCCAAGGAGCCAATGCTGGGCGAACTGATTGACCTGATCGAAGCCTGCAGCCTGCCTGTGGTCGCAGCGATTGAAGGCAACACTCTTGGTGGCGGGTTGGAAGTTGCCCTTGGTTGCCATTACCGGATAACATCAGCAAGTGCCCGCATGGGTCTGCCGGAGGTTTCCCTCGGCATTTTGCCCGGTGCCGGTGGCACCCAGCGCCTGCCAAGACTGATTGATGCCGCAGAAGCATTGACCATCGTTACATCCGGAACACCAATTAATGCTGAAAAGGCTATGGCAATCGGTTTGGTCGATGAAATTGCCGAAGGTGATTGTCTTGATGCTGCGGTGGCGCTGGCAAACAAAATTGCCGATCAACCGTTCGAGGACAAACGCCTTTCATCGCGAACGCTTTCACGCTCCGCTGATACTGACAAGCTTTTTGCCGAAGCTGAGGCAGCCATCATCAAACGCGCCCGCGGTGCAATCGCACCTGTAAAGGCGGCTGAATGTGTCAAAGCGGCATTTGAATTGCCCTATTTGGAAGGCATAGCCAAGGAACGCGCAACATTCATGGAATTGGTAATATCCGATCAGTCCAAGGCCCTGCGTCACATATTTTTTGCCGAAAGGGCCGCCGCCAAACCTCCTTCTGATGTTTCCGGCAAACCGCATGAGGTGAACTCGGTCGGCATCATCGGCGGCGGCACCATGGGCGGCGGCATTGCCATGACCTTTGCCGAGGCAGGCATTCCGGTGACAATTATCGAAATGAGTGAAGAAGCCTCAAAACGCGGCATCGCTGTCATGGAAAAAAACTGGCAACGCAGTGCGGCTCGCGGGCGCATTTCAAAAGACGATGTTGCAAATCGCATGGCACTGGTCAGCGGCAGTACCTCATACGATGATCTCAAAGATACTGACCTGATTATCGAGGCGGTGTTTGAAACCATGGCAATCAAGAAGGAAGTATTTGCCAAAATAGATGCCGTTGCCAAACCGGATGCGGTTTTAGCAAGCAATACTTCCTATCTCGATATCAATGAAATTGCCGCCTCCACATCGAGGCCGAGGGACGTGCTTGGTATGCACTATTTCTCCCCGGCCAATATCATGCGGTTGCTGGAAATAGTTCGAGCCAAGGAAACCGGTGATGATACATTGTTGACCGCGCTGGCAATTGCCAAACGCACCCGCAAAAATGCGGTTGTGGCTGGCGTTTGCCATGGGTTTATTGGCAACCGGATGTTGACACCTTATGCCAGACAGGCGGGGTTATTGTTGCTTGAAGGCGCCTCACCTGAACAGATTGACAACGCGCTGACAAAATTCGGATTTGCCATGGGAGTGTTTTCCGTTGGTGATCTGGCTGGTCTTGATATTGGCTATAAATCGCGCAGGGACCGCAAACTTGAACCGCACGAAGTCAAAGTCTCGCTGATTGCCGACCGGCTAGTTGAGGCCGGGCATCTCGGGCAGAAATCCGGTTCCGGATATTATTCCTACAACAAGGAAACAAGGGCCAAAAGCGAAAACCCTGAAGCCACAAAAGTTATTAATGAGGTACGTGAAGAACTTCAAATAACTCCTCGTAATATAGAGGATAAAGAAATCATCGAACGAACACAATATTCGCTGATTAACGAAGGTGCGCATATTCTGGGTGAACATATTGCCCAGCGTGCCAGCGATATTGATGTGGTCTATATTCACGGTTATGGCTATCCGCGTTGGCGCGGCGGGCCGATGCATTACGGCGATAATGTCGGATTGAAGTCGGTTGCTGCAGCTGTTACCCGGTTTGCCGAGGGCGATGGTGCCTTGTTCTGGAAACCGGCACCATTGCTGCTTGAACTGGCAGAAAATGAAATGAGTTTTGCCGATTATGACCGGCAAAACCGTTAGGAAAAAACGAAAGTTGATGAGTATCACCCCTGTCAACTGAACGCTAAAAAATAACCGTAGGGTTGAACATAAGGGCTTAGATTGGCACAATTCATTTGCACTATAAAAATTAGCTATTGAGGGAATTTGCCCGGATTTTCAGTTGCAATTAAAAGGTTGATGGTTTATCGCCGCATGACATCGCACATTGCGCTTTGTGCCCCTATAGCTCAGCTGGTAGAGCAACTGATTTGTAATCAGTAGGTCGGAAGTTCGAATCTTTCTGGGGGCACCATTTTTAGCAGGTCCATTCTTGTCACATAACATACAGATAACACCGGAGAGATGATTTACACGTTCTCCGGTACGATCTGTTACCTATGTCTCCGGGTCGGACCTGAGTGCAAGTGGCGGACAGGGTGGGATTCGAACCCACGGTACGCTCTCACGCACGCTGGTTTTCAAGACCAGTGCCTTCAACCACTCGGCCACCTGTCCGCAGGGTTTTGAACCCAAACATGCCTATGCGCTATCGGCTTCAGTTTTTCAAGAGGGTAAGAAAAAATATCAATGCCCCGGGTAAAATTACATGCGCAAACTAATAAGGCGCAGATTGCGCCCCTGTAAAATTATCGAATCAATCGGTTGGTTGACAGATTGTTCAACGTTTGCATGAAAAAATCTGGCCACCAAAAGCTGACTGGCGCTTTTGCACCGTCCAACCGGAGACAGGGCCAAAGCCCTGATTTGCTGTAAGCGAAGCAGAACAGGAGCGTTTGATCAATTGATGAAACGCTCCTGTGTAATCATTGCCTTATTGCGGCAGTTTGTCATCAACACCTTTGACATAAAAATTCATGCCGAGCATGGTGCCAATATCTGCTCTCTCGCCGGCTTTAAGCCAAACGGTTCCGTCCTGCTTCATCACCGGACCGGTGAAAGGCTCAAGCTCACCAGAGGTGATTTTAGCGACGGTTTCGGTTGCCATCTTGGCCACATCATCGGGCATATTAGTGAAAGGCGCCATTACCACGTTGCCTTCAGCCATGCCTTCCCAGACATTAACCTGTTTCCAGGTGCCGTCCATCACCGCTTTGACACGGGAAATGTAATAAGGCGCCCAATCATCAATAATCGCGGTAAGCTGGGTTTTGGGACCAAACTTGATCATGTCAGAGGCCTGACCGAATGCCAATACTCCACGCTCGGCGGCAACCTGCATGGCAGCGGTCGAATCGGTATGCTGTGTCACAATATCGACACCCTGGTCGATCAGAGCCTTGGCGGCGTCGGCTTCTTTAGGCGGATCGAACCATGTGCTGACCCAGACCACTTTCAGCTTGAAATCGGGATTAACCGACTGTGCGCCAAGAATGAAAGAATTGATACCACGCACAACTTCAGGGATCGGAAATGATGCAATGTAACCGGCAACACCGGTTTTGGACATTTTTGCAGCAATCTGACCCTGAACATAACGACCCTGATAGAACTTGGACGAATAATTCGATACATTCGGATATTCGCGCTTGAAGCCGGTTGCGTGTTCAAACTTCACATCAGGAAATTTTTTGGCGGCCTTGTTGGTCGGGTCCATATAGTTGAATGATGTCGTAAAAATGATATTACAACCGGAGCGGGCCAGCCCTTCGATCGGGCGCTGCGCCTCACTTGATTCCGGTACACTTTCCAGATAGGCGGTTTCAACTTCGTCGCCAAATGCTTTTTCAACAGCCTGACGGCCCTGATCATGCTGGTAGGTCCAGCCGAAATCGCCAACCGGCCCGATATAGACAAAACAGGCCTTGGTTTTTTTAGCAGCACTTGCAGTGCTTACCTGAGCCGTAAAGGCCATGGTAATTGCGGCGGCAAGCGCCATTGCGGTTTTCTTTTTCATGTGTCACTCCATGTTGGTTTTGGTTGTTATTGTTGGCATTTTTACACCGGGGATCATCTGTATATCAGCGATCGGGTACAAAGGGTTGTGAAAGGGATGCCGGCGTATTGATCAAGGTCATCCGCCGGTTGCGAGCAATTAACACAAGCACAAAAATCGTCGCAAGGTAAGGCAGCGATGTCAAAAATTGCGCCGGAATTGGAATTCCCAAAGCCTGGGCGTGAAATTGTGCGATGGTGACTGCACCAAAAAGATAAGCGCCAACCAGCACCCTTGCCGGCCGCCACGAGGCAAAAACCACCAGAGCCAATGCAATCCAGCCGCGGCCGGCAGTCATACCTTCCACCCATTGTGGCACATAGACCAATGACAAATGTGCCCCGGCCAGGCCGGAACAGGCACCACCAAACAGCACCGCCAAATAGCGGGTGCGAATGACCGGTATGCCCAATGCATGTGCCGACTGTGGGTTATCGCCTACAGAACGCAGCATCAGCCCTGCCCTTGTGCGGAACAAAAACCATGAAACGGCTGCAACCAGAATGAGCGATGAATAGAATATCACATCTTGACCAAACAACAGTTTGCCGACCACCGGAATGTCGGTCAAAAACGGAATGTTGACCGCTTCCATCTTGATGCCCGGCTGACCAACGAATCCTTCGCCAATCATGCCGGAAAGGCCCAGTCCAAGAATGGTCAATGCCAGCCCGGTTGCAACCTGATTGGTAGCCAGCGACAGGGTAAGGAACGCAAATAATAGTGAGAAAAATGCCCCCGCAGCAATGGCGGCAAGAGCACCAAGATAGGGATTGCCTGTTACCTGGGCCATGGCAAAGCCAGTAACCGCACCAATGATCATCATGCCTTCGACACCAAGGTTAAGTACACCTGAGCGCTCGACAACCAATTCGCCGGTTGCCGCCAAAAGCAGTGGTGTCGATGCAGCACATACCGATATGATCACACTGACAATTACAACGAGATCCATCAACTGGCCCCTTTCACGCTGGAGCCGAACTCAAGCCGTATTCGGTAATGTATCAATGTATCGGTGGCCAGCACAAAAAACAGCAGCAGCCCCTGAAACACATTGGTTGCGCGGTTGGATATTTGCAAGACAATCTGCGCTTCTTCGCCACCGATATAGGACAGTGCAAGAATTAGACCCGCAGCCAAAATCCCGAGCGGGTTGAGACGGCCAAGAAAGGCAACAATAATAGCGGTAAATCCGTAACCCAGCGAAAGGTTGTCATCGAGTTTCTCAACCGAACCGGAAACTTCAGCAATGCCTGCTAGACCTGCCAGCGCTCCGGAAAACAGAAATGCAAAAATAGTCATTTTTTTGGCATCAAATCCTGCAAAACGACCGGCCCGAGGACATTCGCCCAACACCGTGACTTCAAAGCCCTTCATGGTTTTTGACAACATGAACCAGGTGCCAATCGCGGCAACAACCGCAAAAACGGTGCCCCAATGGGCTTCACCATTGGTAAGGAGATCTGGCAGCACCGCGCTCTCATTGAACCTTTTTGTGCCGGGAAAACCCATTCCCTGCGGATCGCGCCAGGGGGTCCGCACCAGCCAGTCGACAAATTGCTGGGCCACATAAACCAGCATCAGGCTGGTCAGAATTTCATTGGTGCCAAACCGTGATTTCAAAATTGCCGGAACGGCGGCGTACATCGCCCCGCCCAGCATGCCCATAACCATCATCAACGGTAAAACTATCGGAGACTGAAAATCATTGAAATAGACCGGAATGAGTGACCCGATCATGCCGCCAATCAGGTATTGGCCTTCAGCACCAATATTCCAGTTTCCGGATCTGAAGCAAACCGACAAGCCAATGGCAATCAGAATCAGCGGTGTTGCTTTAAGCACAATTTGCTCAATCAGATAGGCATCGGTTAGTGGCAATACAAAATAGATATACAATGCTTCAGCCGGATTTTGGCCCAATACCGTAAACATTATTGTGCCAAATACCAAAGTGAGCCCCAAGGCCAGAAACGGCGATAATGCGGAAAACAATCTCGAATAGTTGGCGCGCTTTTCTAAAAATAACGTCATGGCCGCGCTTCCTCATTGCCCGCAGCGGAAGCCGAACCATCCGATGTGGCCTGATGGGTCGCCCCCATCAACATGCCGATGTTTTCGCGGGTCATTTCCTTGGCCGGTGCGGGGGCAGACAACCCACCATCGGAAATTACCGCGATACGGTCAGATATCTCGAATATCTCGTCAAGATCCTGGGAAATCACCATAACCGCCGAACCGCTGGTGGCCAGATCAATCAGGGCCTGACGAATGCGGGCCGCCGCTCCCGCATCCACCCCCCAGGTAGGTTGATTGACCACCATCACATCCGGGTTGCGATCAAGTTCGCGCCCGACAATAAATTTTTGCAGATTGCCGCCCGATAATGCCGAAGCGTCCGGATCTTCACCGGACTTGCGAACATCCATGTCTTCAACAATCTTGCGCGCCAGAATTTTTACAGCGGCCCGGTTTATCAGGGCAATTTTACCAAGTTTCAAAAACCGGTCCTTGTCAGACTGGTGTCTGGCCAATAGCAGGTTTTCACTCAGCGTAAAATCAGGCACGGCCCCATGCCCCAACCGCTCCTCGGGAATGAAAGCCGCCCCCAGATTGCGTCGTTCGGATATGTCGAGCAAACCGGCAGATTGGCCATTGATGACAACGTCATCCGGATTATTCTGGGTCGCCTCACCCGAGATCGCATCAAACAATTCGCTTTGTCCATTACCGGCAACACCGGCGATACCAACAACCTCACCCGCCCGCAGATCGAGCGATATATTTTTAAGTGCCATCGCAAATGGCGTGGCTGCAGGCATCGACAATGAATTCAACGCCAACAGAACTTCTCCGGTATTTCCGGCATTGTCGCGGTGAACGATGTCGATATCTGCGCCAACCATCTTGCTGGCGAGGCTTGCAGCGGTTTCCTTGCGGGGATCACAGGCACCAACAACTTTGCCATGACGCAATATGGTCGCGCGACTGCACAGGCGTTTCACCTCTTCCAATCTGTGACTGATATAAAGAATGGAACGGCCTTCATCGCGCAACCGCTCAAGCGTTTCAAACAGCTTGTCAGCCTCTTGCGGAGTCAAAACAGATGTTGGCTCATCAAGGATAATCAATGCCGGGTCCTGCAACAGGCACCGCACAATCTCAATACGCTGACGCTCCCCGACCGACAAATCACCCACCAGGGCGCCAGGATCAAGCGGCAAACCATATTCCTGCGACACTGAACGGGTTTTTTGTGCCAAATCGTTCATATCCACACTTTCACCAAGAGAAAGTGCGATATTTTCTGATACGGTCAGGGCATCGAACAATGAAAAATGTTGAAACACCATGCCAATGCCCAAAATACGCGCAGCTGAAGGACTGCCGATTGTAACGGTGCTACCGCGCCATTGTATTGAGCCGGAAGTAGGTTGCAGTGATCCGAACAGCATTTTTACCAGCGTCGATTTGCCAGCGCCGTTTTCTCCCAGCAACGCATGAATTTCGCCGGTGTTGACATCAAGGTCAACATTATCATTGGCTTTCAGGGTGCCAAATATTTTTGTGATACCGGTAACTGTTAGCAGTTCACTACCGGTGTTTTTGGTTGAATTGGTCAAGCCCCATCCTGTCTGAATTCAATTTCAGCAGAAATGTTGCGGCAATCCTGACGATTAATCAACCAAATAAGCGACTAATTTTTATCAAAACTCATATATCCCACGATTATTTCATGGGCATCGCGGCTTACTTTTTGCCCCGTTTCCGGCGAACCGCATAATTGATAACCTCCACAAGCGCCGAAAATGCCATGGCGAAATACACATACCCACGCGGTATGTGGAAGCCAAGCCCCTCGCCAACCAGCGACATGCCAATCAGCAAAAGAAACGACAATGCCAGCATTTTGGTAGTCGGGTGTTCACGAATAAATTTGGCGACCGATCCGGACGCCACAAACATGACGGCCATAGAAATAATCACAGCCGCAATCATAACTTCCACATGGTCTGCCATGCCAATGGCTGTGACGATTGAATCCACTGAAAACACGATATCAATCATAATGATTTGCAAAAGGATCGAATCAAAGGAGCGCGAGGCCCTGCGATCCGCCTCCTGCTCTTCAGTTTCGCCTTCAATTTCCTCGTGAATTTCCGCCGTACCCTTGTAAAGCAGAAACAGTCCGCCGGATATCAAGATAATATCGCGCCAGGAATACCCCTGCCCGAATAATTCAAATACATCCTCCTGCAAGCCGATTATCCAAGTCAGGACCATCAACAAAAGGATGCGGAAAATTAATGCCAGCGCAATACCGATTTTGCGGGCTCGGTCGGCTTGGTCGG
>JALTNS010000251.1 GCA_027000565.1 Rhizobiaceae bacterium
TGCCTGCAGGCCGGCGACCCCGACCCCCATGACAAACACCTTGGCCGCAGGCACGGTTCCAGCTGCCGTCATCATCATTGGCAATGCGCGGTCATAGGTTTCTGCCGCTTCAATCACAGCCTGATAACCGGCGAGATTGGCTTGCGATGAAAGCACATCCATTGATTGCGCGCGGGTAATGCGCGGCATGAATTCCATGGCGAATGATGAAAGTCCGGCTTTTGCCATCGAGGCCACGTCTTTTTCATTGCCAAACGGGTCCATGGTGGCGATCACCACCGCACCCTTTTTGTAGGAAGCGGCTTCCCTGGCATCCGGACGGCGCACTTTCAGCACCACATCGGCGCTTTTTGCATCCGAGGTCTTTCCGGTTGTTGCCCCGGCCGCCTTGTAATCCGCATCGAGCAGCCGCGAGGCTGTGCCGGCACCCGATTCAATGCAAACATCAAATCCGAGAGCAACAAGCTTTTTCACCGTTTCAGGCGAGGCCGCGACCCGGCCCTCATTGGCATCAATTTCCTTTGGGACGAACAGTTTCATCCAGATACTCCCCAACTCCGTCAGATATGACATGCGGTTTGCAAATTAATATGGTTTTCAGCAAATAGTGCAAAGTGCTCCGTTCATCAAGACAATAGCGCAGTGGCTGGATATATTTAGGTAAAATCGCGGTTTGGAGCGTCAAATGGACATGAACGGGCTAGTCGAGAATATAATCTCCCGGTCGACCGGGCAAAAACGGTTTATCATCGCCATTTGTGGTGCGCCCGGTGCCGGCAAATCGACCATGGCCGATAAACTGGCTGGTTCGCTCAATGAACACGATGAGGGAATTGCCGTAGTGATGCCGATGGATGGCTTTCATCTTGATGACAGAATTCTGGACGCGCGCGGATTGCGTCCGCGCAAGGGCGCACCGGAAACTTTTGATGTGGATGGATTTGTTCACACCCTTTCCCGCATCAAACAGCACCGGCAGGACGTGTTCATTCCGCTGTTTGACCGTTCGCTGGAACTTTCCCGCGCCGCCGGTGACGTGGTGGAAATGTCGCATCGTTATATTATTGTCGAGGGTAACTATCTTTTGCTCAATCACCAGCCCTGGACCAAACTCAAAGCACTATTTGATTTTTTTTTTTTTTTCAATGTGGATATTGAGGAACTGGAAAAAAGGTCGATTGCCCGCTGGTTGCAATATGATTACACGCTTGAGCAGGCACACAAAAAATGCCACTCAAACGACATGCTCAATGCACAAACGGTGGTCGGTAATTCCGCCACCGCCGATCTGATGATCAAAAACCAGTAACATTCAGGGGGCTTCATGGCTGACCATATTCTTGTTCTCAATGCCGGATCGTCGACCGTTAAATTTGCCCTGTTCGATGCGGACAAACTGGACAATATCGTCAGCGGCATGGTCGATGGCATTGGCAATAGCCTGCGGCTGGAAATCGATGGCAGCAAAGAAGCATCGCCGACAGCTTTGGCAAATCCCCAACCAAGCTCTGATCATGGCGGCGCGGTAGCGCTGATCCTGTCCTTTCTCGACCGGCAATTTGAGCAATTGACCATCGGCGCGGTCGGCCATCGCATTGTCCACGGCGGCATGGATTTCACCGCCCCGGCATTACTGGACAATGTTACAATCAAGGCACTTGAAAAACTCGCACCCTTTGCGCCATTGCATCAAAAGCATAATCTTGCAGGCGTTGCAGCCGCCCGCACGGCCTTTCCGAAAGCCCAACAATATGGTTGTTTTGATACCTCTTTTCATCGTACCCACCCGTGGGTTGCCGATGCCTATGGCCTGCCACAGAAATACTACAAGGACGGCGTTCGTCGGTACGGCTTTCACGGGCACTCCTATGAATATATTGCATCTGAATTAACCACCCTTGCACCGGAATTTGCCGATTAACGGGTGGTCATTGCCCATCTGGGCAATGGCGCTTCGCTTTGCGCCCTTAAAGATGGCCGCTCGATGGCCTCGACCATGGGGTTTTCACCGCTTGACGGGCTGTTGATGGGCACCAGATGCGGCCAGATTGACCCCGGCGTTTTGCTCTACCTGATGGATCGGCAGGAAATGGACGCTGGCGATATTACCCGCCTGCTCTATTATGATTCAGGGCTCAAAGGGCTTTCCGGTATTTCGTCCGACATGCGAAAACTGCTGGCGTCTGACAGGCCGGAAGCCGCACAGGCGGTCGACTATTTTATCTTCCATGCAAGGCGTGAAATTGCCGCCATGACATCGACAATCGATGGCATTGACGCCTTTGTCTTTACCGGTGGTATTGGCGAAAATGCCCGCTCCATTCGCGCGCGAATTTGCGACGGTCTGGGTTGGTTGGGTTTTGAACTGGATGAGGCAAAAAACCAGAATAATGAAGCGGTCATTTCAACACCCGCAAGCCGGGTAAAGATAATGGTGATCCCGACCAATGAGGAATTGACCATCGCCCGCAAGGCGCAAAATTTCCTGTGATGCGAATCACAAATCACTTTGTTCAGGCTTCAATCTCCGTCATTCCTGTGCCTGTCACAGGAATCCATACCTGTAATTTTGTACCAACCCAAATGTTGGATTTGTTGCTGACTGTTGAGGAGTGGATCTCTGTGACAAGCACAGAGATGACGATACAGGGTGGTGCAAATTATTGATCTCTACTTTTCTAAAACCGATGATCCAGCCAATTGGCAAAATCGGCCATGGTCTGATCACGGTTAATCTCGTTGAGGCTTTCGTGGCGGGTATCTTGAAGGATGGTCACACTGACATCACCAAGACCGGCTTTTTCAAGTCGTGGCGCAATGGCTTCCACCTGCTTGCCGTGTTCTGTCGCCGGATCCATCGCTCCGCCCAACAGATGCACCGGCAGGTTTTTGGGCAAGGCTGCAAGATTGGCATCATCGGCAGCAAAATAAACACCTTCCAGCACATCAAGCCACATGCCGATGGAAGCCGGAAAGCCGCAAAGCGGATCGGCAACATATTTGTCAACCTCCGCTTCGTCGCGCGACAACCAGTCAAATCCGGTGCGGTTGGGTTTGAACTCGGCATTCCAGGCATCAAAGGTCAGCTTGCGGGTGATATTGCTCGCCGCGTCGGAACCCTTGAACATCCGTTCAAGCTTGAGAATAATCTTGCCAACAGCCGCAAGCGGACCGGTGGTAAAACTGGCATTCCAGCAGCAAAGTGCATCAATCTTGTCGGAATAACGCAAGGCATAATTGAAGCCGATGATCGAACCCATCGAATGACCAAAACAGATCACCGGCAGACCGGGGTGCTGCTGGCGAATGTGCCCATTAACAAAATGCACATCTTCGATCACCTTTTGCCAGCCGCCTTTTGCCGCAAACTGGCCGATTGGCGCATCATTTGCGGTGGTTGCCCCGTGGCCGCGATGGTCGTGGGCATAGGCGTGATAACCACGGCTGTTGAGAAATTCAGCAAACCGCTGATAGCGCGCCGCGTGCTCCCCCAGCCCGTGATTGATGTGAACAACACCAAGCGGTTTTTTGTCCGCCCCGTCACCAGCCATGCCAGAATAAAGCCGCAAGCTCGCTCCGGTAGGGCTTTCAACTTGTGTATGGCTCCAGTTACTCATCCGGTAATCCCCGTAATAATTGCGAAATTAACATGAACATTTTGCCATCAACCCGCAAGCATAATGAGGCGACAATATTTTCATCAAACAACCCCCATTGCGATTATAGCGCTTCTGCCGTAAATAGCGGCAATCTGTTTCCCAACATTCTATAAGTCCGGAGATTTGCCTCATGGCGCGTCAGTTTATCTATCATATGCAGGGCCTCACCAAAATGTACACCGGTGGCAAGAAGGTTCTGGACAACATGCACCTGTCTTTTTATCCGGACGCCAAAATCGGCGTACTTGGTCCCAATGGCTCGGGTAAATCCACATTGCTTAAAATCATGGCGGGCCTCGATACGGATTATGCCGGCGAAGCATGGGCGGCGGAAGGCGCCAAAATCGGTTATCTGGCGCAAGAGCCTGATCTCGATGAGAGCAAGGACGTGCGCGCCAATGTTATGGACGGGGTCGCCGACAAACAGGCCGTCCTTGATCGTTATAACGAACTGATGATGAATTACAGCGATGAGACCGCTGACGAAGGGGCCAGATTACAGGACCAGATCGACGCCGAAGGCCTTTGGGACCTCGACAGCAAGGTCGAAATGGCCATGGACGCCCTGCGCTGCCCGCCGGGAGATGCAGACGTTGCCCCGCTTTCCGGTGGTGAACGCCGCCGCGTTGCGCTCTGCCGCCTGTTGTTGTCGGAACCGGATCTGCTGCTGCTCGATGAACCAACCAACCACCTCGATGCAGAAACCGTTGCCTGGCTGGAAAAACACCTGCGTGATTTCAAGGGCGCGGTGATGATTGTTACCCATGACCGTTATTTCCTGGATAATGTCACCGGATGGATACTGGAGCTTGATAGAGGTACAGGTATTCCTTACGAGGGCAACTACACCGCCTATCTGGAAAAGAAGAAAAAACGTCTTATCCAGGAAGGCCGGGAAGAGGATGCCCGAACCCGCCAGCTCGATCGTGAGCGGCAATGGATGGGCACCAGCCCGCGCGCGCGGCAGGCAAAGTCCAAGGCCCGCATCAACGCCTATCACGAATTACTGGAGCGCAACGAAAACCGCCGCCCGAGCGACCAGCAAATTTCCATTCCGGTAGCCGAACGGCTTGGCAATGTGGTGATCGAAGCAGACGGCATTAATAAAGGATTTGGTGATCGGCAATTGATCGAAAACCTTAATTTCAAACTGCCCGCCGGTGGCATTGTCGGTATTATCGGCCCCAACGGCGCCGGTAAATCGACGCTTTTCAAAATGATTACCGGCCAGGAAAAGCCTGACAAGGGTGAAATTCGCATCGGTGATACGGTTAAAATTGGGTATGTCGACCAAAGCCGGGATTCGCTGGATGCGAACAAGACCGTGTGGGAAGAAATTTCCGGTGGCAATGAAATTATCAAACTTGGCAAACACGAGATCAACTCCCGCGCCTATGTTGGTTCGTTCAATTTCCGCAAAGGCGATCAGCAACAAAAGGTTGGAACCCTTTCGGGCGGTCAGCGCAACCGGGTGCACCTTGCCAAGATGCTGAAAAGCGGCGCCAATGTGCTGTTGCTCGATGAACCGACCAACGATCTTGATACCGAAACCCTGTCAGCGCTCGAAGATGCGCTGGAAGATTTTGCCGGTTGCGCCGTGATCATTTCCCATGATCGCATGTTCCTCGACCGGCTTGCCACCCACATGCTGGCCTTTGAAGGCGACAGCCATGTGGAATGGTTTGAGGGCAACTTCGAAGATTATGAAAAAGACAAGGTCGCCCGCCTCGGCGACAATGCGCTGACACCAAAACGGATACATTTCAAACCATTGGGTAGGTGAGTGGGGGGCAATCAAGGTCGTTTGCATCACCCCTCGACCGGCGTACCAAACAGCGTGATGGCAAACCCGAGTGCTGCCAGCGCTCCGTATCCCGCAACGGAGCCATATCTGCCGGAACGCCAGGCAAACACGGTCGCGATGACAGATTGCAACGCGTAATAAAGCGCAAAGGCACGCGAGGCATAGGCAACAATGACAAATACATCGACGCTCCAGGTCAGTGCCAGACCGGCGGCAACCAGTAATCCATAGGCAAACCGGGGTTTGATGCGGCCTTTGGTAAGTTCTGACACCAGCCCGCCTGAACCTTCGGTATCGGCAATGGCCGCGCTGAATTGGGCGCTGAGCGCTGCCACCACCAGCAGGGCTGGCAATATCGGTGCCACCACCTGCATCATGTCGATAATCGCGGTTTCGCTTAATGAAAATTCGTCCGCCTGAAACACATAGGAGATCAACACGATGTAGGTGACATAGATGGCAGACGATATGACTTGCGCAAAACGCATCGAGCTAATGCGGGTTTTGGCATCATATTCATCGCCGAGATAACGCGAGGTTTCAAACCCCTGAATGGTGACAATCAGCCCGAAAGCAAGCGTAACGGCCAACCACCCCTGATCTTTTGACGGGTTGAACAACAAGGCACCTTCTGTCGCACGCTCTCCGGTAAAAATCGCAAGCCCGACAACAAGCCCGGTGATGATTGCCAGTTTCAATCCGACCGAGACCTGTTCCATGCGTTCCAGCGCAGAAAATCCACGGGTCCAACCAACCAGCAGAATGAGAATGAATATGCCACTGGTGAGCAATCGCGCATTGACCTCGCTGTCGGCAGAGGTCAGCCGCACCCCAAAGGCACCAAACAGGTTGAGATAATAGGCCACCGAAATCACATATGCAAAGGCCAGTATCCACGATGAAAAGGTTTCAAGTTGTGCGATCAGCGGGCTGTTTTGCGGCCCTGTATGATCTTTGATGTTGGCGCGAATGGCAGAGCCGAACATATAGGCGACTATACATAACAACGCCATCACCAGCGGTGCAAAACCGCCATAGGCCTGGTTGAGAATTGGCCCGAGTATCAGAAATCCGCTGCCGATAATTGAAGCCAGCGGAGTTATCGTGGCACGCCAAAATGAATTATTGGCAACCCGCGGCAACAACAAAACCACGCCAATGGCAACAACAGAAAGTATGATGAAAATATTGGAGGTCATGCCAAGGTGCTATTCCTTCAACGCCGGTCAATCGATCGCCACAAGCACATCAGCCAAAAAACCGTCAATATCACGGGTGACAAAATCGATGTTTTCTTCTTCGTCAACAGAATGTTCCCAGTCCTCGGCCGAAAATTCTGAACCCGCTTGCGGTAAAACCAGAACGGTCGCCATGCCCATGTCTTTTGGCACATCAAGATTGCGCGGCATGTCTTCAAACATCACCGCCCGCTCCGCATCGACACCAAACACATCGACAAACATTTCATAGGGCCGCGCGTCCGGTTTCGGGATCAGGTCAGCCGCAAGAATATCAAATATATGGTCAAAATGTTGGGTAATACCCAGCTTTTCGATTGTTCGCTCCGCGTGGCCGATATCAGCATTGGTAAAAATGTGTTTGCGGCCCGGAAGTGCGGCAATCATCTGCCCCAGCACCGGATTCGGCTCGATCGGCGAATAGTCAATGTCATGCACCACATCAATAAAATCGTGCGGATCGGCATGGTATTCTTCCATCAGTCCGCGCAATGTGGTGCCATAATCGCGATAAAGATCCTTTTGCACCTTGCGCGCCGCGACCAGATCAAGATCAAGCAGGTTTGCCACATATGCGGTCATTTTGATATCAATTTGGGCAAACAGATCGCAATGGCGCGGATAAAGCGTATTATCGAGATCAAACACCCAGTCGGTCACATGGGAGAGCGTATCAGCGAGTTGTTCTTTCATCGAAATTCCATCAATGCACAATCAGCGTGCCTGCCCCGTGTTCGGTAAACAGTTCCAGCAACACCGCGTGGGGTGTTTTGCCATTGAGAATTACCACCGCCTCAACACCAAGCTCCAGTGCTTCAATGCAGGTCTCAACCTTGGGGATCATACCGCCCGATATGGTGCCATCAGCAATCATCGCCCGCGCCTGTTTAATCGTTAGTTCCTCAATCAACTTGCCATCTTTGTCGAGCACACCTGGCACATCAGTCAAGAACAACAGCCGCTCGGCATCAAGCGCACCGGCAATCGCGCCAGCGAATGTGTCGGCATTAACATTGTAGGTCTCGCCATCATCGCCAAAAGCCACCGGCGCAATAATCGGGATGAGCCCGGAACCGGCCAGCATATCAAGCACGGTAGCATCAACACTTTTGGGTTCACCAACAAAACCAAGATCAATGATGCTTTCAATATTGCTATCCGGATCGCGATGAGTCCGGCGCAATTTGGTCACCCGCATCATATTGCCATCCTTGCCGCAAAGGCCAATGGCACGCGCGCCCTGCGCATTAAAATCGGCCACCACGCGTTTGTTGATCGAACCGGCAAGCACCATTTCAACAATCTCGACTGTTGCCCGGTCTGTTACCCGAAGGCCGGCGCGAAACTCACTTTTTATGCCCATTTTCTCAAGCATTGCGCCAATCTGAGGCCCTCCGCCATGCACCACAACCGGATCAACACCCGATTGTTTCAACAACGCAATATCACGGGCAAAGGCACGGCCAAGCGAAACATCCCCCATCGCATGACCACCATATTTAACGACAATCGCCTTGCCCTCATAGCGCTGCATATAAGGTAATGCTTCAGACAGCAGGCTAGCCTGCAACTCGCCATCAATTTTGGGTTCGGAAGATTTCTCGCTGGCCATGGAAATACTATTGCTTGAAGTGAAATAGGAAAAGCTTCTTAGCCTTTAACCGTCAGAGGGGAAAGGGCAACTTTCAGATTTGGATCATCTTGATAATTAAAGACGTCCAACAAATTGCATCAACAGAAACTCAATACAAGATTTATTGACGCATTCGCCTATATATCTATTTATCAGAATGTGTAAAATGTTATAGCCAATCGAAATTTAGACAAAAAACCAAACCGGCAAGACCAATTTTTCAAAAGGACGTTCACCAATGACAGAACTGGTGCCACCGCACGGCTCGGCAACACTCAAACCGCTATTGCTTACAGGTGATGAAAAACAGACAGAGCTTGAAAGGGCAACAAACCTTAAATCCATTCCGCTGACCACACGTGAAGTCTCCGATGTCTTTATGCTCGGCATGGGCGCTTACACACCGCTTGACGGCTTTATGGGCGAGGCGGACTGGCGCGGCGTTTGCGAAAACATGAAACTGGCATCAGGTGTTTTTTGGCCGATCCCGGTCACCCTTTCCGCTTCTGAAGATGTGGCTGCTTCTATTGAAGTTGGCGAAGATGTTGCCCTTTGTGATGGAGAAAGCGGTGAAATTCTGGCCATTCTCACGGTCTCGGAAAAATACTCGATCGACAAACAACTTGAATGCCAGACTGTCTATAAAACCACCGATGAGGCTCATCCCGGCGTACAAAAGGTATTGTCGCAGGAAGCGGTTAATCTCGGTGGCTCAGTCAAGGCGCTTTCAGAAGGTGAGTATCCTGAAAAATATGCCGGACTCTATTTAACACCGGAACAATCCCGCGCCGCATTCATCGAAAAAGGCTGGAGCCGGGCTGCCGCGTTCCAGACCCGCAACCCGATGCACCGCAGCCACGAATATCTGGCCAAGATTGCGGTTGAAGTTACCGACGGTGTGTTCATTCATCAAGTTTTGGGTGCATTGAAACCCGGTGATATTCCAGCCGAAGTGCGCACTGCTGCGATTCAGGCAATGATTGACAATTACTTTGTTGAAGGAACGGTAATTCAGGCCGGGTACCCGATTGAAATGCGATATGCCGGCCCGCGTGAAGCGCTGTTTCATGCATTGATCCGCCAAAACTTCGGGTGTTCGCACCTGATCGTTGGCCGCGACCATGCCGGTGTCGGTGATTATTACGGTCCATTTGACGCCCATCACATTTTTGATGAAATTCCCGATGGCAGTCTGGTTACCCAGCCGTTGCGGATTGACATCACCTTTTTCTGCACTAAGTGTGATGGTATGGCGACGGCCAAAACCTGCCCCCATGACAAAGAATACCAGATTTCGATATCCGGAACCCAGCAACGCGAAATGTTGTCGACCGGTGCGGATATTCCAAAGGAATTCTCAAGACCCGAAGTGGTCGCGATTTTACGCGATTACTACAACAGCTTGTAATCAAGGAGACCAATCCAATGACATATCATTTCTCGAAAAAAGTGCCCGGTGAGTTTGACGAAACCGTAGAACGCACCATGGAAGTTCTGCAGGAAAACGGTTTTGGTGTACTCACCACAATCGATGTGCAGGCAACTCTTAAAGCCAAAATTGACGTCGATTTTCGCCCCTATGTGATTTTGGGAGCCTGCAACCCGGGCTTTGCCCACAAGGCGCTGCAGGCCGAGGGCCACATCGGCACCATGTTGCCTTGCAACGTGATTGTGCAGCAACATGAGGACGGTAGTGTTGAGGTTTCAGCCGTTGATCCGATGGCATCGATGCAGGCCATCGAAAACGAAACACTTGGCGGTATTGCCAGCGAAGTTCAAGGCATGCTGAAAAAAGTAGTTGATGCGATTTAACTCGTAACTGCAATTACGGCGGTTTGGGCCACTGGCCCAGCCGCCTTCATCAGTTTACAGTTCTGTGTATTTTTTTGCATTATCCCGGGCCTTGTTGACCGGGTATTTTTTTGCGTTTTTTTCAATCTTGTCAGACGCGGCCTGCAACAAATCAACGTTGGCCTTTTCGGCAATCAGCAGCAGATACAACAGCACATCAGCGCATTCTTCTTCAAGATCAAGCCGGGCTTTACCCGCTGAAACAGATGCTTCAAAACTTGCCGCATCTTTCCACTGGGTCAATTCCAGCAGTTCTCCGGCTTCGAGATTGAGCGAAATTATCAGATCTTTCAGCGAATGAAACTGCTGCCAGTTTCGTTCATCGCGAAAAGCGACCAAGCGTTTGGTCAGGCTTTGAATATCGACATTGCTCATTGCAAAAATTCCAATCGCCCGAATAAGATTTGTCTTCGCTCAACCGTTCTCCACCCGGTTCATAAAATTGCGCGTAAATTGCTGCAAGTTGTGCTTGGCTGAATGCTTGAGCACACAAGTATGCGACCCAAAGTCTCTCCGGTCACATTTGCCTGAAATCAGCGCGGCCCTGCACCTATGGCTTTTTGGGAGTGGTATATTTTACTTCCTTCTGGAAGGGTTCCCAGATGGTTTCATAACCAACAAAACCTTTTTTGTTGGGTTTCATCTGACGGGTAACCAAAAAGCGTGATTTGCCTTCTGGAACTTTAGGTCGAGTCTTTTTAGCCTCACTCATAATTCACCTTTTGTTTGAGAGCCTCAATAGCCGCTGCGAAACATTTACAGCTGAAAACCATTCAGGTCTATTCTTAACTTTCTCACCCCGGTATAACATGTATTCCAAGGCAAACGTTGTAGTTCATACCGGCATCATAAGTTTATCATCAATGTCCGGTTTTGTGGTGATCTCTCCACCAAATTCCATCTCTTCGCTGGTTGCATCGCGCACGGTCAGAATCTTCAAGGTAAAAATTACCTGTCTGCCACAAAGCGGATTGTTACCATCAATAGTAAGCGTTTTGTCATCCGCTCTTGTCACGATAAATGTCCGAGTCCCGCCACTTTCATTTTCCATAATAATCGAAGTGCCGACTTTTCTGTATTCTTCCGGCACATTTTCAATTGTATCTGTGATAACCAGTGTCTCGTCGCGCGGACCGTAAATCTGATCACAGTCAATCGGCACCTCAATGACATCACCTTCGGCCTTGCCTTTCAGCTGCGAATGGACAGAGGGCGCCAGAATTTCATTATGGCCGTGGATATAACCCAGCGGGAACTCGACAGTGCTAAGAACATGTCCTGTCTTTTGATCAGTCACTTCGTAGGTCAATTCGACGAATTTATTGTCTTGAATTGTTTTGCTCATATCAAAACCGCGTCATATATCAAAAGATTGAAGCGCCAAAAATCTTGACTTCATCTTGTTCGTAGCCAAGAACAAGCCGACCAAGCCATTCACCGGGCTTTTTGGTGCTTCGTTGTCGATAGAGCACCGTCACATGTTCACCGCGACGGATAATGCCCAAGAAATCCGCATCTTCAGCCAGGCTTCTGGTCAATTCGCTGCGCGCAAACTGTTTGCCAACCTCAACCTGATTGAGCCCCATAACCAGCGACTGGGAGAAATTCTTGACAAACTCTCCGTACTCTCCGGCATTAGACTGCGTGACGAGATCAGCCCACAGCGGATTGGCCAGCGCTAATATTTCCTCGTCAGTTTTTTCAGTAATGTTCATAGGAGAACCCTGCTACTGTAAAATGGGACTGGCTTTGAACAGCTTTTGCAAAACACCGCGACACATCGAGTGCTCAAATTTACGCCAGGCAGAAATTTTGTCAAAACGCCCGCCTGGCTCGTATATTTACTTGTTCTTTTTTTCCTGCGCCTTTTTTTCTTTCAACGCTTTGTCTTCCATAGCTTCTTCTGCTTCACCAACCAGATGATACAATGGAGCTTTTTCCAGTGTATATTCACCGGTCTTTGGATCACGGCGCGAAACCGTCAGCACGTGCCAGTTTTCGTCGTCGAGCTTCATGTGGTCACCGCGGTAGTAGTAACCCGGCCAGCGGGTTTCCTTGCGGAACAGCGTGTGCTGAAGAACACACTCAGAAGTGCGATGGCGGTGCTTGAGTTCCCACGCACGCAGCAATTCATGAATATCTTCAGCGGCCAGACTCTCTAAATCTTCTTCCATGATTTTGAGTTTCTTAAGGCCAATATTAAGCAGCTTTTCATTGGTCATGTAGTTGACGGTCACACCACCACCATACTCGTCCATGATTTTTTGCAGACGATCCAGACCCTGCCTAGGATTGATGTAGTGCGGGTTGACACTGCCGGCCACGATTTCATTACGATACAGTTTGTAATGTTCCATTGGCTTGTAGATTTCTTCCTTAAAGTCAGAAATCTGCTTGTCAGACACCTTGATGCCTTCAGCTTTGCCATCGTCTATATACTTGCACGCGGCTTTTGCAGAAAGGCGGCCTTCGGTAAACGAACCCGAAGAAAATGCGTGTGGCGTCCCGCCAACCGCATCACCGGCACCAAATAGTCCTTCGATGGTCATCATGCGGTTATAACCCCAGAAATACTCTGGAGGAGAAAGGTCTTCCGGACCTGAACACCAGGCACCGGAACCGGTTGCATGCGAACCCATGACATAGGGTTCAGATGTTGTCAGTTCGGGATTTTCAAATTTCGGATCGACGTCGGTTGCAGCCCAAAGCACAGTCTGGCCAACGGTCATGCCGAGGAAGTTTTCCCAACCAACCTCTTCCAGATGCGGATCCTGAAATGCTTCCATGGTGATCATATGGATAGGCCCACGACCCGCATTCACTTCACTTATGAACGCATGGTTTCGCAAACATGTGGGGATAGGCCGATGGGTGGCGTGGGAAGCTTCCGGATCAAGGTATTCCTTGCCCACCATCTTTTGCAGCTCAGGGAACCACTTGGATTCATATTCTTCGCCGAGGCCGTTTTGGGTGTAGGTTTTCAAGTGCAAAAAGTATGCGCCAACGGGGCCATAGCCATCCTTGAATCGTGCCAGCACAATACGGTTTTCCATCTGGGTCATTTTGGCACCGGCATTGATCATCAACGCATATGCAGAACCAGACGACCAAGGCGCATACCATACGCGGCCAGAGCCTTCACCGACGGAACGGGGTTTGAAGATATTGGAAGCACCACCAGCACCACAAATAACGGTTTTTGACTTGAATACATGGTAGTTGCCGGTACGGACGTTAAAACCAACGGCGCCGGCGATCCGGTTTTCCTTGGCCTCATCCATCAACAGGTGAGTGATGCAGACCCGGTTAAAAATTTTGTCGGCGGATTTCTTGGCAGCTTCAGCAACAATCGGCTTGTAGCTTTCGCCATGAATCATAATCTGCCATCGGCCTTCACGTAAGTAAGACCCGGTATTCGGGTCTTTCATGATCGGCAGACCCCAGTCTTCGAACTGATGCACAGTTGAGTCAACGTGGCGAGCCATATCGAATGCCAGATCTTCACGCACCATACCCATTAGATCGATACGCGCATAACGCACGTGATCCTCAGGATTGTTCTCACCCCAGCGAGTACCCATATAGCAGTTGATCGCATACAGGCCCTGAGCAACAGCACCAGAGCGGTCTATATTGGCTTTTTCGGCAATAACGATCTTCTTGTCTTTGCCCCAATATCTGGCCTCCCATGCAGCGCCGGTGCCACCTAGGCCGGCACCGGCAACAAGGATATCGATATTGTCTTCAATGATTGTCTCGTAAGCCATTAGTAATACACCCCTGCCTTCATCTTGAGACCATTGGATTCAAGAGTATGCAACTCGCCCTCGTCCATTCGGATATATTTCGGTTCGCTATACAGCAACTCGCCGTCACGCTCTTCCTGGCTCGGCTCGGACTCAGCGGCAAAGTCCGGATATCCCGTTCCCCAGGGTTTGGTTGTGATCGGCGAAAGGAAGGTTTTTTCAGAACCGTTTCTGAATTTGACTTTCCAGGCGATCGTGCCTCTTTCCTCGTCCCGGTTAACCCGGACACTGTGACCAAGAGGTGCAAAGTCCGCATAGCCGCGTACATCGATAGCGTGATGGGGACATGCCTTGACACAGGAGAAACACTCCCAGCACATATTGGGTTCGATATTATAGGCACGCCGGGTAGTTTTATCGATGTGCATGATGTCGGATGGGCAGATGTCGACACAATGTCCACAGCCATCACATCTCGTCATGTAGACGAATGTTGGCATTTTTCAGTTCCTTCCTCTGTCGTATACAGAAACATGTAGGTCTATTGTTTAATAATGATTGGGACGTTCACGTTTGATGCCAAGCCCCATGTTCATGGGGGCATCCTTTAGCAGTTCCATAGAGTGCCTTTTCTGCTGCTCGGGGTCATCACGAGACAACGTCGGCAAATTTTCTGCAGAACCATCGAGTTTGGTTATCCGTTTTTGATAGGCAGCCGCCGGCTTGAAGAACATATGGGCAAATTTTGACCAAAGTACCCCGCCGAACAAAATCGTACTTGCCAGCAAAAACAGACCAAGAAACAGCAATGATATACCGGATGACACACCGGTTATTGCCTGGAAAAAAGACCAGATCAATGCAAACGTAACTGTTGCCAGCAATGACAGAATGAAAAGATCCGCCCGCACAACCCGGTACCATGGAACACCTTCGGCGGAAACGTCCACCCGAATAGCAAACCAGAACCAGTAACCACCTATGCATAGGCTGAGCGCACCAAGGTGCCAAAGCAGCGGCCAGATTACCGGTGTTGAAGCATCAGGTGTTGCATAGAAGAACACCATGATCGCGGAGGTCAGAACAAAAATTACGAAACCCCACATTGTGAACAAATGGGATAACCTGCGCCGCGGATTCTGAAATTCAGCCGAGGTCAGGATTTCTTGTGTCACCACACCAATTAAAGCTGAGGTTTTTTCTCCGCTGGTCACTTCGCGGGTGGCGTTCTTTTTTGCCTCTTCAGCGTTTTTATAGAACCACTGGGCACTCTTTTTGTGCATGGTATCCAGCAGGGTGCCGCCGACAACCAAAACAAACATGGCGACAACATAAATCTGCATCACTGCAGGTGAAATGATTTCCGAAAGAACGGAAAATGGGTTTTCAGTAATCATGTAACCTGAACTCCTTCATCAGGTAGGTATTGGCGGTCGTAACGGTCGCGGATTTGAATCAATCGCGGCATTATCTGGCGGTGTGGGATTCAGCTTTTTAGGCGTTCACCAACTCTTACTTGCCATATCGGCAAGATAATCCGCAACAGTCAATATCAGCGCAATCATCCAATGGTATAATAGCACCAGTGAACCGGTATGAGCCAACAATCTTGCCGGGCAACCCCCTCAGTAACCGAACCTTGCCTCCCACGGCAAAAAGCGCTGCTTTAGCACGATTAATCAGCGAGAAAATCGCCTAGGTGAACGCGCAATCGCCTTCCACCCGGGGGTACTAGACTATTTTCATAAACATGCAAAGTTTTAAATTATAGAATGTTTGCTAATTCCCGGGTTGCGTTAACGGGGGTTGATCAGTCCCGAAAATCGACGCCAGCATTTTGTCCTTTGGAACATTGTTCATCATTATTATTCAGAACATTGGCGCAAAACCCGACATGCGACATTATTGGAAAGCGCCCAACTGAACCAACCACGATATAAGGTTCCCCTGCACATTGACGGATAAGCCTGAATGATCATTGCCCAAATTACCGATAGCCATATATTCTTGCCCGAGCCCGAGGGAAGCAATCGCCTTCGCGACCTTGAATTGGTGGTCGATGAAATCAATGCGCTGGAATCTCCACCCGAACTTGTTATTCACACCGGCGACATTACCCACAATGGTACAATTGCCGAATATGTCGCAGCTCGTGATCGGTTGAATCAGCTCAAAATGCCGTTTTATGTCATTCCCGGCAATCGCGATCGCCGAATTACCATGCGGCAGATATTTGGCGACAATATCGGGCCTGGCAATATTGAACCATTTATTCAATATTCCCTTGATTTCGAAAACTTGCGACTGATCATGCTCGATACACTGGATGAGAATGATCGGCTGGGAGCCTTCTGCGAAAAACGGCTGGCCGATTTTACCGATATGCTTGCTGCAAACAAATCCACGCCAGTCGCTGTTTTTATGCACCACCCACCCTATGACGTTGTCGAAGCACCCCAACCATTTCAGTATGACAGCCGACGCACAGTTGAAAAAATCCGAAACATAGTTGATGGCAATCGACAATTGACCGGTATTTTTTGCGGTCACAGCCACCGAAATACTATTGGTCAGATTGCCGACATTGAGGCATCCACCCTTGCCGCAA